>CBQWHS010000612.1:0-3376 GCA_967728665.1 uncultured Chryseosolibacter sp.
TTGCACGCACCGGAAATCCAAATCATAAAGGTTTACCGGAATGGCCAGCATACACGGAAGAAAACGGCGCAACAATGTTTTTTGATAATCAATGTGTGATCAGAAATCACCACGACAAAGAATTATTATCAATTGTATCTTCTGTAGCGAATTAAATTTCTTTAAAGAAGAATAAAAAAAACGCGGAACATTATGCTTCGCGTTTTTTTGTTTAATCATTCTACCAGGCAACGATGGCAGAATCGTCAATTTGCTTTTGGAGTTTTCTCCATGGGAAGCGATTCGATTCTACTCCATTCCTGCAATGATCCATCATACAATTTCATGTCGTAGCCAAGAATTCTTCCAGCCATATAAACAACACTCGCTGTTTGTCCAATAAAACAATAGGTAACAAGCTCTTTATCCTTCCCGGCAACAGGAGTAAAATAACTTTGCAGTTGATCATTCGGCTTGAAGAAATTCGTAGCATCGATCATCTCGGTGTACGGAATATTTTTCGCACCCGTGATGTGACCATCTCTCGGATTACCGGTAGCTTCTCCATCATAAAAACGTTGCATTCTCGCATCAACCACAAGTCCTTTGTCTGACTTCAATGTATTTAAAACATATTCCTTGTTGACGAGCAATGATTGCGATTTAAGTTTCACATTTCCTTTTTTTGCTGTGGGTTCCACAGTGGTCACCGGAAAATTTTCTTTCTTCCAGCCATCCAATCCACCATTTAAATAAGAGACTTTCCCTTTGAAACCAAAGTTCTCCAACGTCAAAAACATTCGGGCAGTCACAGAAACTTCACCACGCACATTATAGATCACGATGTATGAATCGTTGGAGACTCCAAAATTCTGAAGCAGCTCCGTAGCAGCTTTCACGTCCGGTTCATTGTAACTTCCATAAGGAGAATCAGGCGCTAGTGATGATGGCCACAAATAACGCGCACCAGGAATATGTTCCTTGTCGTAATCATATTTCATAAAACTACAATGAAGGACAACAAGCTTCGGATCTTTGATATGCTCGTTCAACCATTGCGATGTGACCAACACAGGATTGTCTTGAGCGAAGGAGAACTGACAGATTGCGACAAGCAGAATCAGCAATAATTTTTTCATAGTTCAAGTATTAAGTAAGTATACAACGAATTTGACATTGAAAAGATGGACGCAAACATCTGCTCAAACTAAATTAGCACGTTTTGCACACTTATTTACCGATGTTGGCTATTCGCTTTAAACTGATGTGGTGTGACGTTCATTTCCTTTCTGAAAAGCCGGACAAAAGATGAAGGATCCTCCCATCCTACCGATTTGCAAACACTCTTCACCGGTAATCCCAGCGCCAGCAATGACGCAGCGCGTTCCAGACGGAGACGCCGGATCATTTGATATGGCGCTTCACCATAAACTTCCTTGAAAAGTCTTTTGAAATGATACATTGAAAGACACGCGTGATTTGCAAGATCCTCAACCGAAATCGAACGTGTAAAATTTTCCCGAAGAAATTCTATGCTCCATTGTAATCTCCGGAAAATCTCAATGCGAGTGGAAGACTTTACTCTTTGAATTGTTAGCGCCTGGGTATTTAATTGAAATTGTGCGGCAACAACCTGTTCTAAAATTGCTTCAAGTCTTTCCTGTAAGCCGTCATTTGATCCCAGATTTTCTATCACGGCGTTTATACGTGCGTCCAGGTCGGGCGTGAGGGCATATGTTCCTTCAAAAAAAATTATCGGTTCCGGCGTTTTGAAGGGATCATCCACAAGATTCTCTGCAGGTGAACTAAACGTACGGAAGATACTCTCAGGTAATCCAACTTTAAATGCCAGGGTAAGCATTCGATTTTCGTTTTCGCTTTGACTTGACGTCTTGAACGATTGCCCCTCATTGATCAACAAATATTTTGTCGGGTTGATTGAATATTCGCGCGAGCCAGCAAAATATGTTTGGGAGCCATCGAGGTTGAAATTCATTGATAAACGGGTAACGTGCCAGTCACATTCCTCAAGGGTCTTTTCACGAATCAAGAATACCCCGCTCGAAAGATCGCGCATGTTGTTAGCGTGGCGTGAACAAAATAAATCACCAGCTTTGATTGCCAAGGTGCAGTAAGGACAGTCGTGGCCTTTCATTGGGTAATCGTTTAGTGTCGTAGTGTTCACGAGCTCTTTCATTGTTTTGTTGCACCGTTTGTCAGAATGTGATGAGTGGCTAATACTTTTGAGATGAGTTTATCTTTTTACCGCTTACTAAACGACCAAAGAACCATTTGAAAAGCACCGGGATTTCTTTATCTTATAAAGACAATAATCGCTAGCCGAAGGACCGTTGAGTATTCCTCTTTACCAAATAGGGTTTGAAAAAATCACCGTTGAAAGAGTAATCGACTTTCTACCATATCCTTTTCTTGTCGCAGAAGTAAAAGACAACGAACCCACAACTGTTTTTGTCAACAAAAAATTTAACGAAGAAATCGGCTTCAGCATCGAAGAAATCCCAACGATTGACGCATGGTTTTTGAAAGCTTATCCGCAGGCTGAATATCGCAATGAGGTCAAAAGAGTTTGGAATGAAATGGCTACTCATGCCATTAATAGCAACTTGAATTCTGTGACGATGAAAGCCTCTGTGCATACCAAAGCCGGTGGCCAAATTTGGTATGATATCAAATCGTCATTCATTGGTCCGTTACATTTTGTCGCTTTCGTTAATATCAATGATGCAACGCTCAAGGAAAATGAGCTGCAGCGATTGAATGAGAATAAGAATAGAATGCTTTCAATTCTGAGTCACGATTTAAGAAATCCACTGTCCAGCTTGCAGACACTCATTCAGATGACACTTACACAAGCGCTAACATCGGAAGAATTTGTTAACAATGTTGAAACGCTCAATAACAAAATATTTCAACTTGTTGAATTTGTTGATACCACACTCCACTGGACGAAATCAAATTTTGACCAATTCAAAATTTCGATAATACCGGTGAACCTAATCCACATTTCAAGAAATATTCTTCCTGTTTATGAAACAGCCTACCGCATCAAGAATATTACCGTTACAGTCTCAGATGAAGTAAATCAGCACATCGCCACAGATGCTGAAATAATGACGATCGTAATACGCAACCTGTTATCAAACGCGATAAAATTTACACCCGATAATGGACGCATTGCTATTGCCATGGTGCAAACTGATGAAGGACTTAAGTTTACGATAGCAGACACGGGAATAGGAATGACCGCTCAAACGATCGACAACATTCTTAAAGACCAATACACGTCGAACAAGGGAACGCGTGAAGAAAAAGGGTTGGGGATTGGTTTGAAATTGTGTCGGGATTTATTGAGAAAAGTCAACAGTGAGCTGAGAAT
>CBQWHS010000613.1:0-3370 GCA_967728665.1 uncultured Chryseosolibacter sp.
GCACCGATCTTCTCTCCCATCGGGTGATCGTAAACTGGATTCGCATTAAAGAAAATTACACCCGAGATCTTTCCACCTTCCAAATCGGAAACGAATGTCGCCATTGCCTGATCATCACCCTGACGGAAATTCACAGGTTGATTTGGAAGAATGGTTGTGCCATAGCTTCCCAACATATCGTTGATTCCATTAACAAGAACCTGGATCGCTTTGTCATTTGAACCTGCGACAACAAGCGCTTTTCCACGGCTTGCCCAAAGATCTTCCGCTGCCTGCGCGAGATAAGTTTTATCCACGCCACCAGAAACTTTAGCACGTCCGGCTTTTGCTGCAATGGCATTGTATAATTGAACCACAACCGCTCCTTCTTCTGAAGGTTTGATTTGTGATCTGTAGTCTGCGTTGGCACCAGAGATAGTCAGTATTGATTCAAACTGATAATGGCGAGACATTTCTTTCTTCTCTTCGCCTATTTCGCGCGTCTTACCGTATTGCTTGTTATTTTCGATTGACGATCCCCAGCTATTTAAGAAATCAGCACCGATACTCACGATTGTATTCGCCTTGCTGAAATCATAAGAAGGAATCATTGCTTTACCGAATGATTCTTCGTTCGCCTTCAACATTCCGTAATGAGAAGTCTGATCGTATTGAATATGTTGTGTTGTAGGGAATTTCGCTTTGAACTTTTCGATTGCGGCCTTTGTGCTTGGGCTAATGATCGAGTTACTAATAATTCTGATTTGACCACCTTTGCCCGCAATCTCATTCAATTTTGCAGTAACCTGAGCGTCCAAATCTTCCCAGCTTATTTTCTTGCCAGCCGCCTTTGGACCACGCAATCTTGAGTTATCATACAATGACAAAACTGAAGCCTCAACCTGTGCGCTTACGCCACCTTTGGTAACATTCGACAGTGCGTTTCCTTCGATTTTGATCGGGCGACCTTCGCGTGTTTTTACAACGATGCTGCAATAGTCTCCGCCATTGATATAGGTTGACGCATAATAGTTAGCGATGCTTGGATCGATATCAACTGGCTTATTAACATATGGAATAGCTTTGCGAATAGGAGCTTCGCAGGCAGCCAAGGATACGGCGGCTACACCAAAGCCCATCATCTTTAAGAAGTCCCTTCTTGAATGTCCAGGATCTTCTTCAACTTCCGGAGCTTGTGGAAATTCCTGATGAGCATTTTTAACAAAGTCAGGATTGTTCGCCAGTTGCTCGATGCCCTTCCAGTATATCTTCTTAGAATCTTTCATACTTTGAGTTATTGCGATACGTGATCGTAATGGTTTCAGATTAATAGTGACACTTTGAACATTCCAACCCGCCAATATCCTCGACTTTCATGTTGCCTTTGTGCTTAGCGTTGTGCAGCTCTACTAACTTATCATAGTAGTTATTTCCCTTCGCGTTCACATCTGTCTTACGATGGCAGTCAATACACCATCCCATGGTTAATAATGAGTGCTGACGAACAACATCCATCTCCTGAACAGGTCCATGGCAAGTTTGGCATTCAACGCCACCGACATTCACGTGCTGGGCGTGATTGAAGTACGCGAGATCAGGAAGGTTATGAATACGAACCCACTCGATTGGCTTGTTCTCGTTAAAGGCACGTGTGATTTTTGCAATCTCTCCTTCGCCAGTGTTTGTTCCTTGTTTGATCTGATTGTGGCAGTTCATACAGATGTTGACAGAAGGGATTGTAGCGCTCTTGCCTTTCATTACGCCAACGTGGCAATACTTACAATCTATTTCATATTGTCCAGCGTGGATCTTGTGAGAGAACGCGATAGGTTGTTTCGGTGCATATCCTTGCTGGATACCAATTGAATATAATCCGTTAATAACTGTTTTAAATCCGAGTGCTGCGATCACGAAGGTTACGATGAATATAAAGCCCGGGCTTTTCGCGATGCTGCTGCCTGTGATTGGAGAATGAACAACTTCACGATCTTCCTCAGACAATGGCTTCTGATCGAGGAAGCGTTTCAGTGCAGATAATAAGAAACCTAGAATAACAACAAGCAAAATCAGAATGATTATCATTCCGACGAGTATAACATTCAAGTATTTTCCAGAGCCCTCCTCCTTTGGAGGCTGCGGACCATTGTTTGCAACCGTCGTAGTAACCTTGGGATGATCCGTTTCATTTTTGATGTACGCCAGGATATTCATGATATCCGCGTCCTTCAAATTTGAGAAGGCCGTCATCTGAGTCTTGTTGTACTCATTATATAATTTGACAGCGTAGTCATCTCCGCTAGCAATGACACCAGACGAATTGTGAACGAAATTTTTTATCCAGTCAATCGATGGAGCGCGGTCGTAAACACCAGCCAGTGCGGGTCCAACCAATTTGCGATCAACGCGGTGGCAAGCTTTACAATTGGCATTAAAGAGTTGCTCCCCTGCAGAAATTGCTGCGGCCTCAGTAGGAATTGCCTGAGAATAAGAAGAGAAACTAAAAAGAACCAGAGAAAGGATTAACAGGAAAGACTTGCACTTAGAGTGTAGATATGTTTTTACCATGATGTAGCTAGTGTCCGTTTCCAAAACAAGTGGCACAAATCTACTATTGGAACTCATTTTTTCAAATTTATTTACAGATCTAGCCATATTTTTATCAGTAATTTAACGCCAGAATGAAACCCTGCTCGGCTTCTCAAAATGATCGTGAAAAAGTCAATTCCAAAATGTTGAACGTTGGCAATTTAGAATGATTTTAAATTGAAATATGACGCCTTTTGAATACGTAATCGTGCTTATCTCAATTATCCTGGGACTCGGGATAACAACCATCCTGACTGGTGTTGCTGAGATGATCAAACACACTAAGCTCAAACATCTGTATCCGCCTTATGTAATCTGGATTTTGCTGGTGTTTGTTATCCACATCCAGGAATGGTGGGTTAGTTATGAACTGAAGAGTGTGCAAGTGTGGACCCTGCACATGTTCTTGTTCGTGCTACTTTACCCGATAATTCTGTATGTGCTTGCGCATCTGCTCTTTCCAAGCGGTGTTTCGCGCGAGTTCACCGCGAAAGAATTCTACTTTCAAAACTATCCGAGATTATTCGTTGGAACAATCATTCTTGATATACAAAGCATCATTCACAACCTGATATTCTCAAAGCTGCCGATCGAAACTCAAATCCCGCACCTGGTAGTGTTGTCAGTTTTATCGATTATGGCCGCGCGAAAATCGAATAGTACGATTGCTCATTATGCTGTTGCGATCATTCTGCTGGTAATACTCTTGGTAAGCCTTGCCATCGAGCAACGAACTGTTTATTAGTTGTTAAAATTTGTCTTCAACACCCAGGCCAAATAATGCAAAATCGTATTTAGCAGGATC
>CBQWHS010000614.1:0-3366 GCA_967728665.1 uncultured Chryseosolibacter sp.
GCACCTGTCGTATTTTATTTTGGACGGAATTTTTTTATCCATGCATGGAAACAAGCAAAAAAAGGAAAGGCGAATATGGACACGTTGGTAGCATTATCAACGGGCATTGCATTTCTCTTTAGTTTGTTTAATACCTTTTATCCGGAGTTCTGGCATGCCCGCGGCCTTCATGCGCATGTCTACTATGAAGCCGCTGCTGTTGTTATAGCCTTCATTTCATTGGGAAAATTGCTGGAAGAAAAAGCAAAGTTGAATACTTCGTCGGCAATAAGAAAGTTGATAGGCATGCAACCAAAAACAGTGATTGCACTTGTTGATGGTGTTGAAAAGGAAATTCCCATTGCTTTTGTGAAGGTTGGCGATGTCATCGTAGTGAAACCCGGAGAAAAGATTCCGGTGGATGGTGTTGTTACTTCCGGGACTTCGTTCGTTGATGAAAGCATGATATCGGGTGAGCCGATTGCTGTCGAGAAAAAATTCAATGACAAAGTTTTCGCTGGAACAATCAATCAAAAGGGAAACTTTCAGTTTGAAGCGCTGAAAGTCGGAGGAGATACAATTCTTGCGCAGATCATCAAGATGGTTCAGCAAGCTCAGGGAAGCAAGGCACCAGTACAGAAGCTTGTCGACAAGATTGCCGGAATTTTTGTTCCTGTCGTCATTGGAATTTCTCTTGTTACTTTTGCGCTTTGGATACTGGTCGGTGGTGAAAATGCATTTACGCATGCGTTGCTCACATCGATCACCGTGTTGGTGATTGCGTGTCCTTGTGCGCTGGGCTTAGCCACGCCGACAGCGATTATGGTTGGTGTAGGCAAGGGTGCCGAAAACAATATACTGATCAAAGATGCGGAGAGTCTTGAGCTCGCGCACAACGTGAACACAATCGTCCTGGATAAGACCGGAACGATTACTGAAGGCAAGCCAGTTGTCACGGATATTAAATGGTTCACAGACATTCCTGCGGTGAAACAGTTGTTATACACTATCGAACTAAAATCCGAGCATCCGCTGGCAGAAGCTGTTGTGAACAAACTAAAAGAGGAGACGATCGCAACGGTACAGCTGGACGGCTTTGAAAGTGTGACGGGAAGAGGAGTGAAGGCAAGAGTAGCGGCAAAGACTTACTTCGTGGGAAACCGAAAATTGCTCATTGAAAACAATGTTCGTATTCACGAACAAATAATCGCGCAAAGCGATGCATTTCAGCTGCAAGCGAAAACCATTGTATACTTTTCTGATGAGCACGAGGTACTCGCGTTGATCGCGATAGCAGATAAACTTAAACCAACGTCACGGGCTGCGATTGAAAATCTGCAGCAGCATGGCATCGATGTTTTCATGTTGACGGGTGACAATGAACAAACTGCGAAGGCTGTTGCCGCTGCTGTAGGTTTGAAAAATTTCAGGTCTGAATTTTTACCTTCGGATAAAGCGGACTTCATTAAATCATTACAGCAACAAGGAAAAATTGTTGCCATGGTTGGCGATGGTATAAATGATTCACATGCGTTGGCGCAAGCGGATGTTAGCATTGCAATGGGTAAGGGTTCGGATATTGCCATAGATGTCGCCAAGATGACCTTGATCACCTCAGACCTGCAATTCATTTCCAAAGCGTTGAATTTGTCGCACAAGACTGTTCGAGGCATTCGTCAAAATCTGTTTTGGGCTTTTATTTATAACCTGGTTGGAATTCCGCTGGCTGCCGGAATTTTATATCCGGTCAATGGCTTTCTCCTCGATCCCATGATTGCAGGTGCGGCCATGGCGTTGAGTTCTGTGAGCGTTGTTGCGAATAGCTTAAGATTGAAATTCGCAAAACTTTAGAAAAGCAAAGTATTTAATTTAATATCCATATGTCTACTACAAAATTTAAAACAACAATAAAATGCTCGGGTTGCATCGCGAAAGCAACACCTCATCTTAATGAAGCCGTTGGTGAGCGTAACTGGAATGTCGATATCAACAATCCGTCAAAAGTTTTGACGGTAAATGGTGAAGCAGACGAAAAGAAAATTATTCAAACCCTGGAAAAGGCGGGCTTCAAAGCTGAAAAAATCTAACGTGCCTGGGTAAAGCCGGAGGGTTTACCGGCTTTGCCATTTCAAAAGCGCACCGCGAAATCAAGTATTCTGTGCAGGTTTTAAATGCTTAAAGCCCGATTTTTCGAATTATGTAACTGAATTTTGTTAAAATATAAATCCTTGAACTTCAAAAAACGTTACATTTGAAGTAGTCAATGAAGTCGTTAAGAACTATATCAGCACTTTCTCTGGCCGTCCTCGTGATGCTGTCGTCGAGCAGTTTCATGGTTGGCATGCATTGGTGCGGTGGTCATCTTCAGGACTTCGCATGGTTCACGAAGGCTGATGTTTGCCCGATGGAAAAGAATTTTCCACCATGTCATAAGCCGATAAAAAATAAGTGCTGCGAAGACCAGACTGTTGTCCATGAGTCTTCCGGCTTTCATGCATCTGCCACTACAATTTCTTTTGAACTTCCATTCGTTGTTGATCTTCCAATGCACGCAGCGTTGATTTCAGAAATTGTTCCTGAGTCTTCAACAGCATTGGTTCTATATTCCAACTATGATCCGCCAACTTTCCCGGTGGATGTCACCGTTGATCTTCAAGTATTCCTGATTTGATTCTTCCCTTCATTGAAGAGTTTCACTCTTCTGTTTGAACGCGTCTGTCCCGCGTCACGTCTCATTTTGTCTACATTTTAGTTAGTTACGTTCATGATTGAGAATTTAATTTCTTTTTCACTTCGAAACAGATTTCTAGTACTGTTGATCGCTGCCGGTTTGTTTGGTTGGGGAATATTAGCCGTGAAGAAAAGTAAGATTGACGCAATTCCTGATCTTTCCGAAAACCAGGTAATTGTGTTTACGGAATGGATGGGTCGCAGTCCGCAAATCATGGAGGACCAGGTGACCTACCCGTTGGTGACAAATCTTCAAGGTCTTCCGCAAGTGAAATATGTTCGTGCGTCATCGATGTTTGGGATGAGTTTTGTGTATGTCATTTTTAATGATGACACCGATATTTACTGGGCACGCGAACGGGTTCTTGAGAGACTGAATTATGCATCGCGGCTCCTCCCGGAAAACGTCACGCCAACGCTTGGCCCTGATGGAACAGGTGTTGGTCACATTTTGTGGTACACACTCGATGCTCCCGGCATGGACTTAGGTGAACAACGAGCTCTTCAGGATTGGTATGTGAAATTTGCGTTGCAGAATGTTCAAGGTGTAAGTGAGATTGCTTCCTTCGGAGGTTTCCAAAAACAATATCAGGTCACACTCAATCCTCATCGATTGAATTACTTTAACCTGTCGACATCGGAAGTGATTCAGTCAAT
>CBQWHS010000615.1:0-3365 GCA_967728665.1 uncultured Chryseosolibacter sp.
GTCCTGTCAATTGAAACAAAGCAAGTGAACTAACAACGAAGATTAAATAGCCGACAATAACGCCAAGAATTTTTCGGATCATGGTTTCGCTTGTCCTGCAAACTACAAATTTATGCTTGAACCTATTATCAATTCCCTGAAGAATCTTACAGGCAGCTGATGATAATTACTCGGCCCTCAAACTTTTCACAGGGTCGATCATTGCAGCTTTAATAGCTTGATAACTTACCGTAAGCAGTGTAAGGCACACCGCTCCCACTCCGGTTGATATCAGAATCCAAACAGAAATTGTTGTGTGATATTGAAATCTATTCAACCATCCGTTGAGCAGGTAGTAAGCAATGGGAGTGGCCACCACGCAAGAAACGGTAACTAGCATTATGAAGTCGCGTGATAACATTTTCCAAAGATTGGATACCGATGCACCCAACACTTTTCGAATCCCAATTTCTTTGGTCCGTTGTTCTGCAACAAATGAGGCAAGCCCAAAAAGTCCAAGGCTGCTGATAATAATAGCCAAACCTGCAAAGAGCGATGCGAGTCTTCCGATACGTTCTTCCTTTCCGAATTTCATTGCATATTCTTCATCCGCAAATTTATATTCGAATGGAACGGACGGAATAATTTTCTTAAAGACAGATTCAATTTTTGGTAATGCTTCACTCATTGCCGCCTGCGGATTGATTCTGATATTAACCCAATTCGGTGTTCCATTAAATCCTTTTAAATAAAAAACTGTAGGCTCCGCAGGTGCATATGGAGAGTCCATGACCATGTCTTTAACAACCCCAATTATTTTATAATCCAGCATTCTCTTGTCGACCCACCATGTCCAGGTTACTAATTCACCAACAGGATTTTTTAATCCCATCACTTTTGCTGCAGCCTCATTGATAACAAGTCCGGAAGAATCACTTGCCCTGGACAAATCAAAATCCCGGCCATTCACAAACTTCCACCCCGCAGTTCTGCCGTGGGTATGTGACACTGCCAGCGTGGCAAAATTTGCTTCGACATTTGGATCGTGTCCTCTCCAATCCCAGCCGTTATTTCCTGATACTACTGCCGTCATTGGGCCCATTGATTCGGATACTTCATAGACCACACCAGTATTTTTTAATTCATTTCTGAGAACGTTGTACTTGCCATCAAAGTCATTCGATTTTTTCTGGATCATCAACAGACCCTCGCGGTCGTAACCTACTGGCCTGTCTTTGGCAAATTGAATTTGCTGATAAACGATTATGGTGCCGATAACAAGCACGACGGAAATTGAAAACTGAAACACTACGAGAACTTTGCGCGGAACCGATGCAAGTTTGCCTGTTCTGAAAGTTCCTTTAAGGGTTTGGATTGGATTGAATGAAGAGAGGAAGAAGGCAGGATAACTTCCCGCTAATACACTTGTGAATATAACAAAGCCGAGACTTGATAACCAAAACCAACCATTTGTCCACGGCATCACAATTTGCTTCGAGGAAATTATGTTGAAACCAGGCAATGAAATATAAGTAAGTGCTAATGCGAACACGAAGGCGAATGATACAATCAAAAATGATTCACTGAAAAACTGACTTATCAACTGACTTCGAATCGAGCCGATCGTTTTTCGTATGCCCACTTCTTTTGCGCGCTTTTCGGAGCGTGCTGTGCTGAGGTTCATAAAATTGATGCATGCGAGAAGCAACACGAACAGGCCAATCAATCCGATCAATTTAATAAGCTGGATAGGTTCGTAGGCGCCTTTACGAAGACCTGGTGGATGTAAATGCCATTCGGCCATTGGATAGAGATACAACTCCCGATTCGATTTGCGGACTTGATCAATATCCTGTGGATCAAATTTTAAAGCAGTTTTGATTTGGGCGTTTGCTGCTTCGAATGTTTTCCCTTCCGGAATTTGTACGTAAATTTTTATGAAATGATTTCTTAAGTCCGTAAGGGCTCGCTGTTCTATCCATGGATTCTCGGAGAGAAACAAATCCCAGGACCCGAAAAAGCGCAGGTCATTAAATTTGGTGTTTGAAGGAAAATCCCGATAGACGCCCGTTATCGTTACATCGATTCTATTGTTCAGGCGAATGACTCGATAAAGGGGATCTTCCATTCCAAACAACGCCCTGGCAGTCGACTCGGAAATAAAAATCGATTGCTTATTCTTAAGGCCAGCACGTGTGCCACGAAGCATATCGAGTGTGAACATCTCAGGTAAGCCCTCATCGGCATAAAGTCCCCTTGCAGAAACTTTAAATTCGCCCGATGATAAAATGCCGTCAACAGCGTCCCACGATGTACGAACGATGCGATGGAATTCATCGGCATGATTGTCTACCAACTCCGTTCCGAGAGGATAAGTCATGGTGGTGCCAAGCCACGTTCCACCTCTCTCGAAATCAACTCCTATTTCCGATACTTGTGCAACGTGATTATAATTAGCAAAATATTTATTGTAAGAAAACTCGTGCCATATCCACAAACCATTCAGGATCGCGACAGTCATTCCAATGGCCAATCCACCGATGTTGATAAGCGAATATCCTTTTGTGCGAAGAAGATTTCGCCATCCAATTTTGAAATAGCTTTTAAACATACCATAATGATTTAATTGTTGATGTCCTTCTGCGGGTCGTATTATTCCCGGACGGAAAAGTAGAATTACATCTATAATGAATCTCAAATTTGCCGATCTCTTTCCCGATTTTCGAAATCGACTCATGTATACTTCCATCAAATCGCCTTCGATATAATCCTGCATCTTCGGGTGACAATACCAGCGGAAGAATCGCAGGAACAGTTTAGGGGGAGATGGATTTGTTTTCATAACTCAGTTTCCTACGAATTTCGTCTGCAATACTGTTTTAGGAATAGCACGCCACAGCTCATCTCTTGTGGCCTTGGCATTCAGCATAGCCTTCTTACCCATCGCTGTTATTTCAAAATAGCGCTTGGGCCTGCCAGCTCGGTCTTCTGTTGACTCACCTGCAAATGATTTCAGGTAGCCTTTGTCCTCCATTCGCTTGAGAGCAGTGTGCAGTGCTCCCATACTCACACTGCGCGACAAGCGCGATTCAATCTCATCCTTTATCGATACGCTCTACGCCTCTTTATTCAATATGCCTACCGTCAGGATAACAATTTCTTCAATCTCACCCAGCTGATATTTTTTCATGTGATGTATAATATTATCTAAATGTAGGAATAATAACGATGGTACGTTTAAAATGTTTCAGGTTAAAAAAAGAGATTGATATTTTAAACAGCCTTGTCAGCTAATGAAAGACTATTACGGATTGTTGTAAATTATAATTCTTTGGCAATCTCCCAATCCAAACCAAATGGATCAGTTAATCTGCCTAATCTCCAGC
>CBQWHS010000616.1:0-3363 GCA_967728665.1 uncultured Chryseosolibacter sp.
TACTTTCCTCCTCAACAATGGACTCAAGTTTTGACTGGTGTGAATAAAGCTTTTCGCGAACGAAGATCAGAGGTTGAAGAATCAGCAAGTCAGTTTGCTGAACACCTGGCTCAGCAGGATATTTCAAGATTTATTCAAAATACCGAGTCCAGCACACTTGACTCAGACTTAAATCAAATATTTTCTAAACTTCGAAACAGTTTCGATGGTGTCTGGGGCGGGCTTGACAAAGAACCAAAATTTATCATGCCATCGGTGTGGCTATGGATGCTGCGTTATCACTATATCACAAAAGACGAAAACGCTTTGACACAAATTCTCCTGACGCTAAACAAAATTGCAATGGGAGGAATATATGATCAAATCGGTGGCGGCTTTGCACGATACTCCGTTGACACGTATTGGTTTGCTCCCCACTTCGAAAAAATGTTATACGACAATGCTCAACTTTTGAGTTTGTATGCCGAAGCCTATCAGCTCACGAAAGATGAGACTTTCAAGACTATTATTGAAGAAACATTTGAGTGGCTTCAAACCGAAATGATGCATTCCGAAGGTGGCTTTTATTCCGCACTTGATGCGGACAGTGAAGGCGTTGAAGGAAAATTTTACAGCTGGACTCAAGACGAATTAAAAAACATACTCGGACCTGAATTTGATTTGATTGCACAATACTATTCCGTAAAGCCAGGAGGAAATTGGGAACACGGTCGGAATATTTTATTTCGCAGCCAATCCAACGAGACATTTTTTCAAAAGAACAAAGTTGATCCGCACAGTTGGAAAAAGGATTTGCGAAACGTAAAAGACAAGTTACTTGAAGTTCGCGACAAACGAATACCGCCTGGTCTTGATGATAAATTAATTACATCCTGGAATTGCATGACTATTTCAGGATTGATGGATTGTTTCAAAGCAACCCACGAAGATCAATATCTCAAAGCTGCGTTGAAGGCAATGGAATTTTTGGAGCGTGAGTTAATGGAATCATCAACGCTGTTTCGTTCGTATAAAGGAAAGCGCTCACAAACACACGCATTCCTGGATGATTACGCATACCTTATCCAGGCCTATATTAGACTTTATCAAAATACCTTCACGGAATATTGGATCAAACGTGCAGAGCAGTTTATGGTCCACACGATCGATCACTTTTTGGACAGCGGTGATGGATATTTTTTATTCAGCGGCAAGTATGGGGAAAAGCTTATTGCGAATAAAAAAGAAATATTTGACAACGTTATCCCTGCATCGAATTCTGTAATGGCACAAAACCTTTGGCACCTGGGAACTATTCTCGACAAAGAGGAATGGAAACAAATGGGTCGAAAAATGGTAACGTCGTTGTCACACATTATTAAGTCAGATCCAAACTACATGTCTAACTGGGCGATCACATTCACTGAAATAGGAAGAGGACTTGCAGAAGTTGCATTTGTTGGAGAAGAGTGTATGACTCTTAAAGCGCAGTTTGATCAGCACTTTGATCCATTTGCCCTCACCATGGGCGCAACCAGCGAGAGCCGTCTCCCGTTGCTGGAAGGCAAGACCACGATTGAAGGTAAATCCGCTATTTATGTATGCTATGACAAGACCTGTCAAAGACCAGCGACAACGGTGGAGGAAGCGCGTTCACAATTGAATTAGATTGCTTCTAATTTCTTACCTTGCCAATGAAAAAAAGATGGAAAAAATACTCGTTCAAGTTGAAAATTCGAAAGCGTTGCAGATGGTAAAAGATCTGGAGATGATCATTAAATAAGCTTCGGTGGAAATTTTCGAACAAGAACATTCCAGCACAACGCTCTTCGCTGAATTGCTTTTACCTGTTCCTGTTGCACAGCTTTATACATATCGGGTTCCACAAATTCTGAACGACCACATTAGAGTTGGACAACGTGCTATCGTTCAATTCGGTGATCGAAGAATTCTGAGCGGCCTCATTATTTCCATTTCAAATACTCCACCAAAAGATCGCGAAGCGAAATATATTTTAGAGATCCTGGATGAGTTTGCAGTTGTCACCGATCTGCAAGTGAAGTTCTTCCAATGGACGTCGGAATACTACATGTGCACAACAGGCGAAGTGATGAACGCCGCACTTCCCGCCGGATTAAAACTCTCAAGCGAGAGTATGGTGCAGTTGAACCCGATGTTTAATCTGGACGAAAGTGATTTTGCATTTTCTGAAAAAGAATTAATGCTGATCAAACGCCTGCAATCTGACACCCTTAGCTATACGGAAATTTCAAAATTCCTTGGCGTAAAATATATCCATGCCATCTTAAAATCGTTGACCGGAAAAAACGCCATAGTTTTATTTGAGGAAGTCAAAGAAAAATTCCGGCCAAAAACCGAAAAACGGATCAGGTTGACAGCTGATTTCTCAGGTGAGGAGGCTCTTCAAATTGTTTTCGGAAAACTTGCCTCAAAACCAAAACAGGAAACAGTATTACTGAAATATTTACAACTGGTTCCAATATTGAATGACGCATCCACGAATAAAATTGGCGTTGCAAAAAAAGAACTGCTCGATGAAGAAATCTCGGAATCATCGCTACAGACGTTGGTTAAAAATAAAATCTTTGAAGAATTTGATCAGGTCGTTCCACGTTTTGGCTTCGAAGAAAGAACAGATCAACATCCAATTCTCCTAAGCGAAGAGCAAGAGCGGGCCCAAACAGAAATTTTCAAATCATTTGAAACTCATGCGACCACGCTTCTCTTTGGTGTGACGGGAAGTGGAAAAACTGAAATTTATATTAACCTGATCAAGAAAGCACTCGAAAGTGAAGCCCAGGTCTTGTACTTACTTCCCGAAATTGCGTTAACTACACAAATCGTTCAACGACTAAAAAAAGTTTTTGGGTCCATCATGGGGGTGTACCATTCGAAGTTCTCTGACAACGAACGCGTTGAGGTTTGGAATGGAATTCTTACAGGCAAATTCAAATTTGTTGTAGGCGTCAGGTCGTCTGTTTTTTTACCATTTGACAATCTTGGACTTATTATCGTTGACGAGGAGCATGACGCATCATACAAACAACAAGAGCCCGCGCCTCGTTATAATGCCCGCGATTCTGCAGTCTTCCTAGCACAACTGCATCATGCAAAAGTCTTGCTCGGATCTGCAACGCCTTCAGTAGAATCATATTATCAAGCCCAACAAAATAAGTACGGATTAGTAACGCTCGATAAACGTTTCGGTGAAGCTGTGCTTCCTGCAATCCAACTCGCTAACATGGCAACCGAAAAGAAAAATAAAACCGTAAAAGGTGAGTTTTCCGGAACATTGCTAAGAGGAATTGAAGAATCATTGTCGAAGAAAGAACAAGTTATAATTTTTCAAAATAGAAGAGGCTA
>CBQWHS010000617.1:0-3360 GCA_967728665.1 uncultured Chryseosolibacter sp.
TACAATTACATTTTTTCCACGTGCATCGATTGAGCGTTTAATCGGTGTGACTATTATTTCTCCATCCTGCGGAATTCCGAGTTTTTGATAAAGTACGGATGGGAATAATTCTTCATTGAAAGCCTCTTCTGGCTTTAGAATGATTTCTTGTGTTTGCATTGTCTGGTTTGGAGATAGTCAAACTTTTCAGCATGCCAAGCTTTAGCATACCGTTGTCTAACGAATCAACGGAACGAAAATACTCTTCCAAAGTTCAATCCGAAATGAAAAGTGGTGGAAAGTTTGGATTGATTGACATCCTGGAAATATGAAGCAAACTTCGAATCAACATTGAACCCTCGATAGCCAATATCTCCGGAGATAAAAGCATCAATAGTGGAACCTCTTGTGTTATTTTTTTGCATGATGCGATAACCGAGAATAGCACCCCATTCGATTCGCTGCTCTGCTGCGCTGTACGTAAATACATCGCGTGAAGTAGGTGTCACCGGTTGATTTATGAAATGGCCTATGTTCGTGAAACGAATCTCCTGTCCATAGTACCACATTCCCGTTTTCATTGGGTTGTAAAGTTTTTGCTTGATGCTGATGCCATAGCCACGCTCAAATTTTTTCCCGGTAGGAATGTTGTAATCAGCAACAAAAAAAGGTTCACGAATTCCAATAAATTCAAATTCATGTCCGAGACGTTCCTGCAAATAAAATTCCACACCAAAAGGCACACGCCCTGCAAACATCATAATTGGATTAACAGCCATAATGACGCCATGAAATTCATTGAACCGGGCATCAAAATGTGTTAACTTTTTTGCGTTGGAATTTGATGAAGTAGCCCGCGTTGATTGAGACATCGACACAATTTCTTTTCCCAATTTTCTGTCTTCATAAAACGGTCTATAGTATCCTGCAAGCTTGCCATCATTTTCATACAGTTCCCACGTACCTGTTTTCAATTCTCCATCTATCGTTCCTTTGGTTTTTACGCTCCCATTCGGAAAATATCCGATGTATGTCCCTTTGTCATTGTTATAATCGCATTCGCCTTCAATTTTTCCGTCATCGTAGAAATATTCCCATCGGCCTTGCTTCTTCCCATTTTCAATTTTTCCCTTCACTTTTAATTTTCCATCAGTGTGATATTCTCGATAGTCTCCCGAGCCTTTCGCCAACAACGCTTCACTTTTCAGACTTCCATCAGCATTATAAGTTTTCCAGTTTCCCGTTTTTGTTCCCTGGAAATAATCGCCAATGGCACTTACTTTTCCATCTTCAAAATAATATTCCCATCGGCCTGTCTGCACATCATTTTCATATCTTCCTTTCGAGGATATTTTTCCTGACGGATAGAACGAATTCCATTCACCCTGACGCTTCCCATTTGCAAAATCACCTTCTGATTGAAGCGTTCCATCGTCAGCGTAGTAGCGCCAATGTCCAACAGGTTTTGCGCCAGCCTTCGGTCCTTCACATAAAATTTTTCCCGAGTGATAATATTCAGTGTACGTTCCAAAATCCTCTTCATAATCAATCTCGCCACGCAGAAGTCCGTCTTCAAAATACGTGCTCCACAATCCAATGCGCTTATTGTTTTTGTATTCGCCAATTTCTTTTACCTGACCGTTTTCATAATACATCTTCCATTCACCTTCCCGGTTTTTACCATTGATATTTCCATCCATGCTTTTCTGACCGCTTTCATAGAAATATTCCCAAAGTCCATAGTTAGCATTCTGGCGAAGAATACCGCGCATTTTTAAATTTCCAGTCTCGTAAAAAAATTCCCAGACACCAGTCGTCTCGTTGTTTGTGAAATGTCCCTTCGATTCAACATTACCATTGACATAGTAGGAAATGTAGCGGCCGTGAAGAATGTTGCGTACAGTATCTTTTACCTGATAGATTTCCTTCAGGTTCTTTTTTTGATGATCGTGAAAAGTCTGACGATTATATAACTGTGCAAAGGCAGCGGGCAACCATAGTGTCGTTAACAAAACGACCAGGAGATTTCGGTGTGCCGACCTGCAGGTATTCATAACCTAAAATTACGATTTCTGCAGAAAAAATAGTCTATACGTTAGTTTGTCCTTGAAATTGACGTTTTATCGCTGCGATGCCCCATTCCTCCTGTTCGGTTGCATTCCACAATTCGGGAAAAAACATTCTTCGCTGAAAACGTGGTGGGAGATACTTTTGCCAATTTGTTCCGCCGGTTGCCTTGATATCTCCCGGGTCCTTTTTCAGATAAGTGCCTGCGGATTTTAAATGCGCGAGTGGCCAATACACGTTAACGAACGTGTCATATTCCCGAAGCTTTTTGACAATCTCCTCGCGCTGCG
The DNA here is from genome assembly GCA_967728665.1 of uncultured Chryseosolibacter sp. Lineage (GTDB taxonomy): Bacteria > Bacteroidota > Bacteroidia > Cytophagales > Cyclobacteriaceae > Chryseosolibacter. The sequence continues at coordinate 2,337 of CBQWHS010000617.1, forward strand.
GAGAGTTTGAAAAGTTGCGAATAAAAATCTGGTGAAGATTAATGTCTTTGTAACGAACTGCCGCTTCAAGGAAGTCGGCCATGTATTTATTTTCAAACTGCTGAAGCGTCAGCGTCTTCTTTTCAGTTGCGAGATCAGTTGCGCCACTCTTCCAATATATCTTGTCAAGCATCGAAGCAGCATCCGCGGATTTTAGTCGCTCCCGATCGGACGAGGAGACAAGGTTTATTAAATCAGTAGAACCAAGTTCAATAAATCTGTACTGCGCGGATTGAAAACCACTTGCCGGAAGCAAAGCCATTCGAAATTTGAGAAATTGATCTTTCTCCATTCCATCCACCATGATCTCGAATGAGTTCTCAAGATTGTGAAAATATCGCGTGATACGATTGAGCCTTTCTATAAAAAACTTTTCATCAATGTTTATACGAGTCGAAATTTGTTCGATCTCTAACATCACTAGTTTGAAATATAATTCAGTGATCTGATGATAAATGATAAACACTTTTTCGTCCGGAAAACTTGTCTTCGGATTTTGGAGACTTAATAGCGTATCGAGATGAATGTAATCCCAATAGGTTAGATAATCTGAATACAAAAGTCCATCGAGGTACGAAGCGAGGTCTTGGCCCATATAATCATACTTCGCCTGCAGCTTTTTTAGTTGCTCATTTAAGTTATCATCAACTGGACGTTCGGTCATCGTACGGAAATAAATTGTTGAATTACTTGTGTAAATTTGCCCGAAGATAATGGAATAATCAAAATACTATGCCCAATCAGACAACGGCCGCAGAAACGAAAGGGAAAAAATCGCTAAAACAGGATGTATACGATCAACCGGATTTTTATGCGGTTGATGATCTTTTAACGGCAGAACACAAACTTATCCGTAGCGCGATTCGCGATTTTGTTAAGAAAGAAATTTCTCCATTTATCGAAGACTGGGCACAACGCGCTCACTTTCCCTATGAAATTGTAAAAAAATTCGGCGATATCGGCGCTTTCGGTCCAACTATTCCAT
>CBQWHS010000618.1:0-3359 GCA_967728665.1 uncultured Chryseosolibacter sp.
AGGCGATCACCAATGACAAGAGAACTGCCATCATCAGATGAAAGAAAAAAAGTATAAATACCATCTGATGGAACTTCGACAAACCCGGTAAACTTTAGCCCAAAAATTTCTGGTCTGCGAAAAGAAGGGAATTCCACAGAAGACAGCACGACAGACTTAGTGGCCGCAAGTTCATCAATTGCATTAACGGAGTTGATCGAAGTCTCATAATACTGACAGAATACTCCCTCTTTCAAAATTCCTGGCGTCACATTTTGTAAATATGACTGCTTCTCAAAAAACACATCTTTTCGGTTACCTCGTCTTCCATTGTGGCCAAGTGTGAGCGTTTTAACAACCATGGACGAATCAATAACCAATGGCTTTTCATATCGCGGCGATTGTTTATTCGGCTCAGTACCATCCAGGGTATATCGAACTTCGTTTACGCCAAAAGGAATTGAAAGTTTAAATGTTGTTGTGTCAATAAAGACTTTTTGACTCGGCAAATTCTCAATGTCAGGTAAACGGTATCTTATATCCATCGCATCCCATCGTGGATAATGTTCCTTGATGCGTACTGTGAAATCATCCCAGTCACGTTGATCACTCCAGCCCACTTCAGCGAGCGCAATCATCCGAGGCATTGTCATGTAGTCCAGCCTGGCCGTTGTGGGAATGTATTCTGTCCAAATATTCGCTTGGAGACCAACAATATTTTTCTTTTTATTCCCGGTGAGTTCAGTTGGCACGGGCTCGTAATCGTACATATGCTGGACACTGTTGTTGTCAGGCTCATAGTCGAAATAACAATGTGATGTTGGGCTCATAATTACTTGATGCCCAGTATTGGCTGCATTCACTGGTGCGTTCGGAACCCAGCCACGCCAATACATTACTGCGACTGACGAATCAGGATTTCCATCCATGATTTCGTCCCATCCAATTGTCTTCTTTCCATAACGATTAACAATTTGATTGACCCGGTTGACAAAATAAGTGTGCAATTCCTCAGGCTTCATCTTTTTTTCCTTTAAGAATTTCTTACAAGATGTTGATTCCCGCCAGGTTCTTTCGTCAACCTCATCTGCACCAATATGGATATACTCGCCGGGAAAAAGGCCTGCCACTTCCTTTACCACATCCTCCAGAAAACCATACGTTGTCTCTTCACAAGGGCAAAGCGGAGTTGAAAACAATTTGCCCCATCCACCTGCATCCACGCATGTGAGCTGTGGAAATTCGTTGATCGCAGCAGCCATGTGTCCTGGCATATCAATCTCCGGAATGATCGTGACAAAATGCGCAGTTGCATAGGCTAAAATTTCTTTGATATCCTCCTGCGAGTAAAATCCTCCGTATAATTTTCCATTAGGTGTATCCTTCAAAAATTCAGGAGGCAATGCAAAATCGGGATTCTTTGCGCTCAGCTTCACGCAACCCGAATCCTGGTTGTTGAATATTCGCCATGCGCCTTTGTCTGTGAGTTGTGGATATTTCGCAATCTGTAATCGCCAACCTTGATCATCAGTCAGATGGAGATGGAGCTTGTTGAATTTGTAAAGGGCAAGCCTGTCTATAAATTTTTTCACAAACTGCACGGAGAAGAAATGCCTGGAGACATCAAGATGCATTCCCCGCCATGCAAAACGCGGTTTGTCTTTTATTGCGACTGATGGTATTCTCCACGCTTCTGAATTTATACCAGGCTGATCGAAAGACGCGGGAAACAACTGATGTAATGTTTGGACCCCATAAAATAGACCTTGAGACGTGTTCGCTTGAATTAGAATTTCATTTTCATTTACAAGGAGCTCATAACTTTCAGAACTTGAATCCGATGGAACAATCTCTAGTGTGACGACATTTTTTCCAGTGCCAGAACTTAAGGAAGGTTCAAAAGAGGAAGCCCTAGCGATTGTGTTTGCAAGATACTGACCTACCGCTAATGCGTTTCCCTCAGCCTTGATAGTAGTATTTTTATCAATGGTGAAATGGCCGGTACCGACCTGAAGACTTGACGGCTTCGGAATAATGGCATTTGGCGATGATGTCTGTTCTTCTTTATTACAACTCGACAGCAGAATTGTAACCATGAAACAAATTGTGAAATACCAAGCTGGTCTGGTAAAATCATGGAGAGGCGAAACAAAGTTGATTCTTATCATGTCTGCTGTTGCGTGAATTTTATTAATACAATTCAATATTGGAGATCAACGGACAAGCCTTTGCCTCTTGAATGTTGATGCGGATTTTGTCGGTAGCTACTGGATCAAATCTCAGAATTCGTTTATATCCAATTGTCGTTCCTGAAGCAATCTGCTGCCATTCATTATTTCTGAATATCTCAACATTAAAAGTCTTGACACGCTGGCCAAGCTTGATGTACTCCTGTAGAATAAGATATTTTATTGTTTGCGAGGAGTCTAAGTCAAGTTCGATAGAACCCGTTTTTATGTCATCGTCAGTGCTCCAGTATGTATTTTTATTTTGATCGTTGACGTTCGCTGGCGCGTAATCATGTTGGCTTCCTCGATAAGAACTTGCGTTAACTTTCGCGGATAATGCGACGTTATTTTTGAACTCGCGATCCCGAAGGGCTTTCCATTCCTTAAGAACTTTTACATCTTGTTCATGGATCAAGCCTCTTTTATCCGGAGGAACATTGAGCAGCAGCGTGGAACCACGGCCAACGGAGCTAAGGTAGATCTCGAAAAGTTTGTCGGCCGATTTTACCAACGAGTCTTCTTTCTGATGATAAAACCATCCTGGACGTATCGACACATCCACTTCAGCGGGAATCCATTTTGATCCATCTTCACTTCCTGTTTGCAGCAGAGATTCAATATTGGCCTTTCCTGCGAAAAGGGTGTCCGGCGTAATTGTGTTCCAGTTCGTTTCCCCGGCAATGCCTCTTTCATTTCCAACCCAACGCACTCCCGGACCAGCATCACTGAAGAAGATTACCTGCGGCTCCATCGCTCTCACAAGATCCAGTGTTTTCGGCCAATCGTAATAAGTTGCCCCGTTAATACTTCGTTTTTCATTCGCGCCACCATAAAAGCCATCGCCTCCGTTCGCACCGTCAAACCACATTTCAAACACTGGTCCGTATGTCGTGAAAAGTTCTTTAAGTTGATTTCTGTAATACTCAACGTAGGCAGGTGTTCCGTAATCCGCCCGGTTTCTGTCCCAGGGCGACATATAAATTCCGAACTTCAAACCATATTTTTTACAGGCCTCAGATACTTCTTTAACAACATCACCGTTTCCATTTTTATATGGACTGTTGGCTACGGTGTGAGCGGTATATTTAGAGGGCCACAGGCAAAATCCATCATGATGTTTTGTTGTTAAGATAACTCCCTTGAATCCGGCGT
>CBQWHS010000619.1:0-3347 GCA_967728665.1 uncultured Chryseosolibacter sp.
CCATGACCGATATACCTTCCGTGACAGTTTACAGAGACTGAACCTCCAACTGTAAAGTTTGCGTATGTCTGCATAATCTTGATCGAAAGATTGTGACGGTCAATCACTCTCTGCAGATCGCGCCATACAATTCCTGGCTGAACAGTAACTTGTTTATTAACGGTATCAAGGTTGATAACTTTGTTGAACTTGCGCATGTCAATATGCAAGCTGTTCTCATATCCTGTCTGGCCGCCCATGCTGAAACGTCCTCCACCAATTGAGATCGGTCCTCTTGTATTTTCAATCGCTTCAACGATTTCTTCAACACTTGTTGGTTGAATTTCTCTACTGACCTGGATGGGGTTGATGGCAGTAACATCATTAACCCGTTTGTTTGGAATGATTTTGTCGAAGGAAGAATCGCCTGAAAACTTGACGATGCAAATCACCAGGCCGATGTACGCAACAAACAAATAGAACGGAATCGCATATCGTTTCTTTCGGTTGATTCCCTTTATACACTTCACCAACATGCGGAGGAGAAATTTCAAAAACACAATCGACTTCCCCAGGAGGAATCGAACTACTGTAGCCAGTTTTTTCATTCAGAGAATCAAACTTTCGTGAACATCATCAGTGCATTCTTGGTAGGATCACCGTCTTGAAAGAGCGTTCGCTTATCGAAGGTGAATCCAATGTCTTCAACGAACTTGCAGATGAAGTCAAGGGAGTAGAAGTTACGAATTTCTTTACTGTTATATTCCCACGATTCATTTGTGCCCATGTTGAACACATCGTGGGCAAGGGCTACCAGGGCGACTTGCTCTTCAGTATTGCAGTCGTGATCACGCAAGATAAGCTTGCCACCAACACGCATCGTGTCGCGAATGGAAGCGATAAATGGAACACGCAACTCAAGCGGACAATGATGGAAGCCAATGTAGATTGTTACAAGATCAAGACTTCCTTTTTCAATGATGTCAGAATATTTTGTTCGATAGTCAGCCAGCGGAATGTATGTTGCGCCAATGCGAATTTGTCCGCGGTCTGCCATTTCAGTTATGCTATAGCCCGGTTCTTTTCCATCGGCATAATAGCGTTCACCTTCAATGTTTATATTTTCTTCGAGGTAGTCGAGGTATCTTCCTGAAGAACCAATTTCGAGATAGCCATTGTATGTTCCACCTTCTCCTAAAAGTTGAAGAGTCTCTTTTGCCATTTCATCTTTCTGCTTCATCAGCGAAGGAAGACTATATCGCACAGACGATAACATTGGCGCAATGTCGTCAAGCTTGGATTGCACTTCGGTATAAATGAGCTGGTCGTTGCTCTTTTTCGCAGCCGCGGTGGAGATCAGGTTGTGTAATTCGTCTTCAGGAAAAAGATTGAATACGTTCTTCAAAAATTTAAAGAACTCATCTTTAAGGTTTTTACTGGAGTAGATTTGGCTGAAATTATTTCGGGTGGTAGTGATACTTGCAAGCAGGTTGTGAGGCAACATCTGCAGAGAAGCACAGGCCACCATAATCGTTTTGAAGAACCTTCGTCTGCGCATGGAGTTTTTTCTAGTAGGTATAGAGCGTAAAGATAAGCAATTCGGTAATTGGTTTAGTCGCCGGTAATACCTTGAACAACTTGCAAACATTGAATGGATATCTTGTTCGGTGAGCCTCAATATCACTACTGACGTCAGGATATTCGTCCCTTCGAACCATTACGGATTTTTTTTGGCAGCCCGCGCAAAACACAATTCCAACAAAGCATGGTGAGCGTTAGCGCGGCCGGGCTCTTCGCTGTAGTCCTCGTGCCGGCGCAAATGCCAACGCCACTCCGGGCTGCCGCTGCGATCCCTGCTGCGACCCATATTTAAATTGGTTGCATAGATGTGTGGAATGACCCGTTTAAATTTTTTACGGTTTTTATTCCGGAGATCAAAGCAGGCAACACAGTTGTGATGGAATGGTAAACTATTGGACATTGTTGATCTACAAATCCGCAGATCGAAGTCAGCCGGAAAACAAATGTCTCATGCGATGAATTAATTGGTGAAAAAATTCCCGGCTATTTCATTCCAAGGCTTATTGAAGAGTCGGTCACGCTTGTCAGCCATAAGGTTGCTTTGGCAATTGCCGGGTCATCGGCAAGGCTTTCGCTGGCAACAAAGTCAACCGTTGTATCAGGTTGTATTTGTTCTTTATAGTCACTTCCCCTTCTGTCAACATATCGCGTATGAGCAATGTTCATGACAAGATTTTTTGAAATCTCAACGTTGGCCATGCCGAAGATATGGCCCGCAGTGGGCTCACCGAATAGCTTTGTATTTTTTCTTCCCTTAAATCCAATCGCCAGAAGTTCGGCTGCGCCACTGGTGTTCCGACTCGTGAGTATTGCAATCCTTGCCTTTCGCAGATCTTTCGTCCACAGCGGAAATTTTATAGTGAGTACCTGATCAACATAGAAGTTCCCGTTATGTACTGTGTACATATTTTTAATTTTCTCTTTGTTGTCGACCGCTGTGGCGACCAAACCTTCATCTAAAAGAGGAGCCACACTGGCGAAAAGCGAATGAAGATCTCCGCCCGTCGTGTGGCGCAGATCAACGATCCATTGCAAACCATCTCCTTTTGATAATGAGTCTATCGCTTGACGGATTTCACCAGCTTGTTGCTGAGCGTTGCTGCCAGGAGCAATCGCCACGAGGCGGAGATAACCAATGTTATTTTCGAGAATTGCATAATCGAATTTTGATTGATTGGTTTTTAACACGCCATGCATTGCGGCATCAGGATTGTATCCTGCAGGTGCGATCGCGGTCATTGTTGTAGGATCGTAAAACACACCATCGTGATCTTCCAACGAGGCAAGAAGAATTTCAAAGCTTCTCTTCAAATCGGAAACTGATTTGGCGCCGTGTGCTGCATGGTGCATCGCTATGCTAACACTGTCCCAGTTTACTCGTGACGAATGTATTCCATCGCTTTTCGCTTTTGAAATCGCTGCATCAATAATGTGGTTCAGGTCAGTGTGGCTCTGACTACGGACCTGCGATGCAAGCGTTAACATAATGAGGATGGCAACAACAAGGATTATGGCTTTCAGAATTCTCATATGCATTTCGTTTTAGATTTTTGGAAACTCGCCTTTTCCAATGCTAAGATCGGTCGGACAAGAATCAAAGGAGTGAAGTGATCCTTCAATCGGCATGAACAGACGACCAACTACTGTATTAAAAGTCAGATGTTTGTTGTTGGCAATGGCGAGAAAACTTGCGTGAAACTTACATTCATCATTTCATCGAAGCCCTTTGTCATTCGGACTGATAACAGATTCGTTGGTCGCCATCGCGTTGGGACGAAATAATCTTC
>CBQWHS010000620.1:0-3341 GCA_967728665.1 uncultured Chryseosolibacter sp.
TATGCTGCACTGTTGCTCACGAATACTTCCACAACGCCTGAACTAGTGCTCTTAAAAAATGGAAATGAACTTGAGAACAAATACATCAAACTTTACTCGAATTCCATAAAGGCACAAACCGAAGACAAACAATCATACAACCAGTTTTGGAAGCCCTTGGCAGACAAGTTGAACAAACTGTATAAGAAAAAAACTGCAGATGGCATCCATGTTTATTTCTCACCCGATGGTGTCTATAATCAAATCAATATAAACACCTTGTTGAATCCAGCAACAAAAAAATACGTATTGGAAGAACTGAAATTGAGTTTACTAACGAACACTAAGGATTTGTTAGTAGCGCAGAAAGAAGAAGCGTATAACAACCTGGCCTATTTATTTGGCTACCCGGATTATGGAGTAAGCATTGAAGACCGTAGCGCGTTGGTTAAAAAAGAAAGAGAAAGCCAGCCTGTGTATTATGCGCTGGCGCTAGAACGCGGAAGTGACGAGTTATCTGAACTTCCGGGAACAAAAACAGAAGTCGAAAATATTGCAGGCATCATGACCGCGAAAGGCTGGCAGCCTGAAGTACTGACTGGAGAGAAAGCGCTGGAAGAAACATTAAAGGATTGTTTTAAGCCGCGAGTGCTCCACATTGCCACGCACGGGTATTTTGAACCCGATGATAGAATCAATCAAAATCCCTTATTGCGTTCAGGACTCATGCTTACGGGTGCCGGACATACGCTGGCTGGGAACAAGGATGATAAGACCGAAGATGGAATTCTCACCGCGTATGAAGCCATGAATCTGAACTTAGACAATACAGACCTGGTTGTCCTCTCTGCTTGCGAAACCGGTTTGGGAGAAGTGCGTAATGGCGAAGGCGTATATGGGCTTCAACGCGCCTTCAAAGTAGCAGGCGCCAAGACTATTATCATGAGTTTGTGGAAAGTGAATGATGAGGCCACGCAAGAACTGATGACAGTATTTTATGAGAACTGGCTCGCCACACAAAACAAACATCAGGCATTCATCATAGCGCAACAAAAGCTGATGGAAAAATATAAATCTCCCTATTACTGGGGTGCATTTGTCATGATTGGAGATTGATCATCGAACTAATCAACTTACCATTAATCACCGCCTTTCCGTATATATGGAAATCCAGCCATTCTGTCGGTTATCCCTCCCTCATTGAATACATAGTGAGGATATAGGACATTAGTGTCTTATTCCACGTTACATGCCACTCTTTTGGAAAAGTGTCAAGGATGTATCAGGAAACTGGAAGAAAAAATCTATTGCCTCTTTCGGGTTAAGAACGTAAAAATAAAAAGACTACATAAACCGAGGCCGAAGAGATATATACTTAATGTTTGTAGACTTATGCTGATTACAAATTCACTACCCAATCCCCTCTTATTCACATCTAACGAGTAAAGAAGTATAGCAACCAAGCCAAAAACTAAAACTGCTGTAGATAAAATTGCAGGAGCAGATATTTGTATTTTGTACCTCATAAAAAAGCATTTACATTGAGAGTGTAAGGTAGTTAAGTTAAATGATAAAAGAATACAAAGGTGAGATGAAGGGACAAAGAGGATTGATTGAAGATGAGTTCAGAAAATTATTTATAAAAAAGATTGAAGAAAAAATAGAGGTTCGAGCACCTCTTCAGTCGGCACAAAAAAGCCTCCAAATTTTTAAAATTTGAAGGCTTTTAATTAAGTAGTCCCGACAGGAATCGAACCTGTATCAAAAGTTTAGGAAACTTCTATTCTATCCATTGAACTACGGGACCAATAATCTTTTCAGGTATTCCTTACCTGATCCGCTTTTATAATATTTTTCTCTACTTCTTGCTTCTTTCCAATCCGGAAATTCCTCAACGTGAATCAACTTCCAAGGTCGTAACCCTTTTGTGTATCTATTCTTTCCTTGTTGATGTTCCTGCAATCTTATTTCAACATCCTTACAAATTCCAACATACAGCTCGCCATTCACACTTTTTATCACGTACAAATATATCATTCTTCAAACTCAGGAATCCCTGCCTGCCGGCAGGCAGGGAACCTGTATCAAAAGTTTAGGAAACTTCTATTCTATCCATTGAACTACGGGACCATTTTATTTCAAACAACATTGTTATAACTCAATTGACTCCGTCAGGCAAGGACCTTTATCAAAAGTTTTACGAACTTCCCTGGCTCCGGTCGGCAGCTATTCTGTCCACACGCCAAACCTTATCAACCTTAGTAACTCGGCTTTTACTTAATTGTTAACAACCTTATTACATTATTTCAATTCCCCCGATGACTACATTGAACTACGGGACCAAGATCATCTAAAGTAAAATGATTTTGGATTTTTCAGCACGCAAAGTTATTAAATTATCCCTACGATTCAATTCGAACTTCGTGAACGGGATTTGCAGTTGATTCTTTAACGTAGCCACCCAGAGCAGGCATCTTGCAATCAGATTTTTTATAAAATAAAAAGAAGCCCTGACCACATTTGCCCATCAGGGACTTCGTAAATTTTTATTCATTAAAATCTTCGCGTACGAATTCTAGCTAGCTCCGTTTCTCACGCCTCCACGCTATCACTGCGATATGCCTCTTCGAGTTTAACAAGATCAATTTTTTTCATATTTAACATCACGCGCATTACGCGGTCAGCTTTCTTTTGATCCTTATCTTGCAGCATTCGGGTGAGCTGGTTTGGAGCGACCTGCCATGAAAGTCCAAACTTGTCTTTGAGCCATCCACACTGTTGCGCTTTCGGGTCACCATCGCGGGTAAGTTTTTCCCAATAGTAGTCAATTTCATCTTGCGTGTCGCAGTTTACAACAAACGAAACTGCTTCATTAAACTTAAATGCCGGTCCACCATTCAGCGCAATAAAGGTTTGACCTTCCAACTGAAATTCGATTGTCAGGACGGTGCCTGCAGGCATTCCGTGTACCTCAAAACCTTCTTCACTATAATAAGAAGTTCTGAGGATCGCCGAGTTCTTGAAGATTGAAGTATAGTAGCTTACCGCCTCCTCCGCCTGCTGGTCAAACCACAAATTCGGAGTGATTTTTTGCATTGTTGCCATAGATTAATGTCTTTAATTTACTGGCAGTGGAAAAATAATATACCGTCTGGGCTGTTGAGGAGAACCGAGTGAGTCAATCAGTGTTGGTAGCAATAAAAAATTCTATCCCGCATCTTGTTCCTCCCATTCAGTAGTCGTCGGCAAGGAATAACCATTCTGCATATAGTTAGGATAAATGGCCAAATGTTTAAGCCTTACTTCGTCGAACAATGCATCCTTCAATTGTTGGATGTTTTCCTTTTGTGTGGCGGAAATGA
>CBQWHS010000621.1:0-3335 GCA_967728665.1 uncultured Chryseosolibacter sp.
ATGCCATCATCATAAGCATAATAGTCGTGTAGTTTGAATCTGGCAGAAACGGTATCGTTAATTTGTAAGTTGACTGGTTCAAACTTGAAACGGTCGGCATCGGTGCTGTCATTGCTGATTACTTTCATTTTAAGCTGAATGTCAACAGCCTTGGCCGCGGGGTTAAACTCCGAAGGATTATTTACGTCAAGTAAATTGGAAAGCTTCACTTTTACGCGTTCATAGGGCATCATGTCTCCGGCACCACCTTTTACGCCACCGGATGAAATCAATGTCTTCGAAAAATACGAAGGTGTATTATCCACATAGTTTACATAGCTCGCTTGCGCTTTGTAGTTAACCGAAGCGGGGAAATTTTTTAAGTTTTGAACATCCCAACGAACACTGTCAAGTTTGCGCGTAGCCAAAAAATGAGAGTACGGAATAGCGGTGTAAGGCTTGAACAATGGCGAAATAGAAGAGGCAGCAGCGCGATCAGGAAATGAAAGGTCGGATAAATTTCTTCCTTTGTTTAAGTAAACATAATCCAGGTTCCAGGTATCATACGGACCAGACTGTCTTCCGTAACTTCGAAAGCGAAATTGAAACGCGTTGTGAAAAAATTCATCTCCAACTACCTGGAAGATTACGCTATAAAATTGTTCACGCTGGAAAGTGCTCAGTGTTTTGATTGTTTGAACCGGAATCCATTTTCCTGATGTATTCAGAAATTCAAGCAACAAATAATCTTCAGGGTCTGGCGCTTCACCATTGCCTTTCCATTGGTAAAAAAAACTAAAAAAAACTCCGGGCCTTTCGCTCACGAGAACCGGTTTGTCGCCGGTGTCACTTAAATTGATTGGCTTGGAAACAAGGGAGTCCGTAAAACCCGTGGCAAGAATATCGTTGGCGCTGTAGGCTAGCCCTGCAGAGTCAAGCCCATCGAACGTCACAACATTGATTGTAGGAGCATTAATAGCCAGTCCGTCATTTACCCACGAAGTATAGCCGTTCCTCCACCGTGAGGTGTCTGGAAAATAAGTCTTAGTGGTCTTTGAAAAATCATCAAAGAAAGGAAGAGTCAATGGTCCGGTTTGCTGAATTCGCGCAGATGGATACTGATGTGATTCTGTGTTGTTGGTCTTTTCTACGCGTTGCGTCGGAATAATTTGTAGTTGTGCAAATGACTGGCCTGATAGCAATAATAGTATTACTGCGATCGTGAATCTGGTTATGATTGAAAAGCGGAACTTAAGAATCGACAAATTAATTACCATCGTTTTGGTCGTCATCGGCTGGAACCTCGGCACCCGGAGGTCCGACCCAAAGTTGAACAATATCGCCGACCCGCAATGGAGTTGAGGCCTCTGGTTTTTGTTTTAAAACGATGGGGCCCTTGCCTGTAGTATCTCCAACAAGCGTAACATTTACATTCAAGTCCATTCCCCGGACCGATGCATTCGCTTCATCCAAGGGCAATCCAACGACATCGGGTACAGGTGGCATCATATTTCCACCATCCATAATTACCAGGTCAACAACTGTGCCTTTCGGAACTCTGGCTCCTGGGACAACAGTATTAGCTCCTACTTTTATTTCCTGGACCAAGTTTAGGAAGGGACCTTTTACAAAATGGATTCTTCCTCTTTTCAACTCACTCCCTTTTAGCACGGCCTCCGCATTTATCAACGAAGTGTTTAGAATGTCAGGCATTGGCACTGACGGGGGATTTATTCGGTTGATGGAGACATAGACTTTTCTGTTCTGTTTGACTTGCGTACCCGCAGCTGGAAACTGTTTCAGCACTGTAAGCGGCGGATATTTTGACGAATAGGAAGAATCGTTCACTTCAAATCTCAGATCATGCTTCACCAGGAATTCTTCAACTTTGTCTATTGGCATCCCTTCAATGTTGGGCACTGTTACCGAATCACCATGATTGGTAATAGTTGGCAGATAAGCATAGAAATAAAACAATCCTAAAATCACAAGTATAGAAAATGCCAGGAACGAGTGGATCAATACTCCGCCTAAGGTATGTCTGTTGTATTTCGTAAGTTCCAATTTCATGTAAACGACAGTTTGAACAAATATACTGGATCAGAACTTCAGTGAAGAGTTGAAATCTCGTTCGATGCGCTTGCTGTGGTCATAACGCTGCTCCGCGAGGTCGAGTAGCTTTGAAATCAGGTCGGTGAAAGATACACCTCGTTCCTTCCACATCATTGGGTACATGCTTGAGTTTGTGAAGCCTGGAATGGTATTAATTTCATTGATATAAATGCTGCCATCTTCTGTGAGAAACAAATCAACCCGGGAAAAATCTTCACAATAAAGTGCCTGGTAAGCCTTGACACATACTTCGCGAATTTTGTCGGCCGTTTTCTTATTGAGATCGGCTGGCACATCAATGCGCACTGCCTCCGGATCGACATACTTGGCATCGAACGTGTAGAACTCGTATTTTTTATTAATGACAATCTCACCAGGATTGGAAGCCTCTGGGGGTGTGTTTCCTAATATCGCACATTCTATTTCTCTTCCGATGATAAATTCCTCAATCAGCAGTGCATCGTCATACCGAAACGCTTCTTCGATGGCTTTTTCGAAACCAGATTCTTCACTCACCTTCGTCACACCGACTGATGAACCGAGACTTGCAGACTTCACCATAAACGGAAGCCCCAGCTCTTTTTTAATTTTATTGAAACTGATCTCTTCTTGTTGAGTGTAATGATAAGCAAGAAAATTTGTGACAGGCAGGCCGGCATTTTTCAGCAGCATCTTGGCAACAATCTTATTCATCGAAACCGCAGAGCCCAGTACACCCGTGCCCACCATCGGCAAGTCCATTGCCTTGATCATTCCCTGGATACTTCCATCTTCACCATCAGTTCCATGCAGCACAGGAAATACAACATCGGCTTTGACGCGATCACCGCTTGAGATCAAAATGAAACCAGGACTTTGTGCATCCAGAATCAATCCCAACGCCTTACCCTGGGTAATGTCTTTCGTAACGCCTTGCGTGAGGAACCACTGGCCACTTTTCGAAATCCCTATTGGCAGCGGCTCGAATCTCTCTTTATCAATAAATTCGAAAATGTTTCTTGCGGAATTAACTGAGACACCGTGTTCAACAGACCGGCCACCGTAGAGGATGGCAACTTTTTTCTTTTTAGACATTCGTGGATGATTGAGCTTCAAAGATATTGAAAAAGAAGCTGAAAGCTTACGGTGATAGATTGAAAGTTGCGACCATCAATCACCGACGAACTCATTTGCTTAAGACGATTTTTGTAGAAAAATAATCATTGTCGATCCGGACGCGAACGATGTACATACCTGATGAAACT
>CBQWHS010000622.1:0-3331 GCA_967728665.1 uncultured Chryseosolibacter sp.
ATTCTATTTCTTAATATCCAATAAAACATTTGCTTCACCTGATGTGAGTCGTTCCTCGCCCAACGTATTTGCATAGCAAGGGTTGAGACAAAAATAACCCATTCAAGGTCAGCAATTCAAAAAAACAAACGAACAACGACTTTAAACGGACATGCAACATGATTCAATTGTCTAAATGCATTGGAGCTGAAGCAAGCACTGTTTGACTCGAAGGTGCTGCAGTCAGACAACCCTGCGAAAACTGAATGGTCCGCACACGTTGTAGCACCTGAAACCTTTTACCCATGAAATCTTTCTGCCTGACGTGCCTCTCGACACTCGCGACAGTTTGCCTTGTCGAGGCTCAAGAAAACGACAACGTCTCATTAGTTGTTCCCCGCACAACTTCTGCAATAAAAATTGATGGGTTGGCAGACGAAGAAGATTGGAAGCTTGCTGAAACAACAACTCCATTCTTCAATAAGTGGCCATCAGATTCCGGCTATGCGGAAGTGCAGACGGAAGTACAAATGCTGTTCAATGATCAGTTTCTTTATTTGACAGCGAAAAATTATCAGAAGCGAAGTGACCTCATTATTCAAACTTTAAAGCGAGATCAACAGGAAAGCTTTTGGGCAAGCGATGGGTTCTCGATAGTTGTTGATCCGATTCATCAAAAAGCTGGCGGTTTTCTTTTTGGAGTGAATGCTGGTGGTGCACAGCTTGAAGGCGCTATTAACCTGACCGGATCATGGTCACGCTTGAATGAAAATTGGGACAACAAATGGTTTTCGGCTGTAAAAGTGTTTGATGACTACTGGACCGTTGAAATGGCAATTCCATTTACAGCCCTTCGGTTCAAAGACAACGCAACAGCGTGGGGATTGAATTTTATTCGCACGGACATGAAGAGAAATGTTTTCTCAACATGGTCGCGCGTTCCAATTCAATTCAACGGCACTGACCTTGGACACTTGGGTACGCTACAGTTCAGCGAGAAAATTACGCCTGTGCGAAGTCGTGTCACATTGATTCCATACGTGTCAGGAGGCACTTCTAAAAATCATGAGGAATTTGAATCTGCTAAAGCCATCGGCAACATTGGAATGGACATGAAGGTGGCGGTCAATAGCTCACTTAATGTCGATTTGACGCTTCAGCCTGATTTTTCAAATGTTGAAGTCGATCGGCAAATGACGAATGTTACGCGATACTCATTGTTATTCCCGGAACGAAGAAATTTTTTTCTTGAGAATGCAGATCTGTTCACAAACTTTGGTTCATGGCAAGTCAAACCATTTTTCTCTCGAAGAATTGGGCTGTATGACGGAAGTCCGGTTCCAATTCAAGCTGGTGCCAGACTCAGCGGAAATTTAACCAAGGGTTTACGCATTGGCGTGATGGACGTGCAAACGGAGGCTACCAAAGACTTGTCCGCTAACAATTATCTCGTGGCTTCATTTCAGCAGCAAGTACTATCTCGGTCAAATATGAAAATATTTGTCGCCAACCGCAGTACAACGAAAACAGTTGAAGGTGATATCGAAGACAATTATAACCGCACGATGGGCGGAGAATTTCAATACGTATCAAAAGATGGAAACTGGAATGGATATCTGAGAGCACATGCTGCGCAAACTCCGCATGACTTCAGCGATCATCAATATCTCAGCGCGCAACTAAATTACCAGAGCAAAAAATTCTATACTGGAATACTCGCGGAAACGGTAGGAGAGAACTATGTAAATGATTTTGGATTTGTTCCACGGCTTTACAATTATGATGCCCTTCGGGATACTACTGTAAGGATTGGCCACCAGACGTTAAGTCCCTGGTTCGGATATCTTTGGTACCCTAAAAAATCACGCACTATCAATCTTATCGAACCTAACACCTGGACAGTTTTGAATTACCGGTCCACCGGAGAACTGCTGGAGCGCAATACATCCGTAAATATCGGCATCAGCTTTAAAGACACGCGTCAGTTGTTTATCGAAGCATTCAACACGTCAGTCAATCTACCTTTCGCAACGGATATCATTGATAGTGGAAATCCAATTCCAGCCATGCATTACAGTTTCACTCAATACAATGCAAAATATTCAACCGATTCGCGCAAAGCGGTGAATGGAAATATTAATGTTGGATATGGACAATTTTACAATGGCTACCTGATGATGTACGGGGGCACATTGAATATCCGAAAACAACCTTGGGGAACTTTCGGAATAAGCTATCTGCAGAATGACATCATGCTTCCCGCGGAATACGGTGAAGCTAAGTTTAAGCTGATTGGTCCGCGAGCTGAACTCAGTCTGCGCAACAATATGTGGTGGACTACATTCCTACAATACAACACTCAAGAGGAAAATTTCAATATCAACAGCAGATTTCAGTGGCGCTTCAAGCCGATGTCAGACTTTTTTATTGTTTACTCAGACAACTATGCTACCACCGATATGAAAGTAAAAAACCGAGGAATTGTTTTCAAGCTTACCTATTGGCTGAACCTATAATTCCATGTTGAAGATGGCAACACGAAACTGTCATATCATTCGTCAATCAACATCTATGGAGACAAATAATTCACAAGGCAATTATTCCGCAGAATAGCTAAGGTGAATTGTGTAGAATGAAAAATCGTATGATCAAAAGCCTGCTGGGTGAATGAAAAAGTAAACGCAAATAAATCGCTACTTATTATTTGTGCGTTTTTTTACTGTTGTCTTTTTCGTTACTTTTTTTGCTACTTTTTTCGGTGGTCTTTT
Source organism: uncultured Chryseosolibacter sp. (assembly GCA_967728665.1). GTDB lineage: Bacteria > Bacteroidota > Bacteroidia > Cytophagales > Cyclobacteriaceae > Chryseosolibacter. Next base: position 2,748 of record CBQWHS010000622.1, read on the forward strand.
TTTGCCAGACACGGATTTGAGGATCGTCAAGCCATTTACCAGTTGACTTTCGTCTTTAACTTTTGCCAATGAATTCCGGTACGCTTGCATTATAAGTTGTTTGATGTAAGCTTTGGGAAATTCGTCAACGCTACCTACAAGAATGTACCTGTACTGGTTGCCTTCACCAATCAAGATGTTCTTTGTATCCTTCAATTCCGATCCCCAATAAAATCCGAAATGGATGTTATGACTTGATCTTCCAACTGCGATGGTACAAAATGAATGTCCCGCCCGATCAGTGGGAGACCAACCAAAAGCAAGTGCGTTGTAGTTATCGTAAATAAGTTCATTAGTTTGCGGATATAGATCCCAGACAAAGTCTCTTAATCTCAAAACTATCTCCCGGACTGGTTTAGGAAAAGCGCTAAGAAATTTCAACAACTGTTGTTTGTCTTCCTTGCCCATAAGTGAAGGTTTAGGGTTGCGTGCTTTACTAAGTTACAATACAGCGAGCCGCCAGGCAATTGGATGTCAACATAAATATTCTTTGCAAGCTTCCTGCAGTCATATGAAATTCTCGCTTTTTTGATAAAGTTTACAGT
>CBQWHS010000623.1:0-3320 GCA_967728665.1 uncultured Chryseosolibacter sp.
TGAGCCATTTTATGGAAGAGCCGCAAGTAAGAAAAGAGCTCGTGAATGCACTCACAAAGCAGAAAGATCCCATTGTGCAAATCAGCTTAATTCAACTCTTAGTGAAGATGAGGGAAAAAGGTGTAGTGAATGATCTACAGAAGATTGTGGATGACGAAGGCTCGATACAAGCCGTCAAAGACGAAGCATATTCAGGAATTATGAAACTTTCATGAAGGATAAATATAGGTTAGGGTTAGTAAAAAAATTTGAAATCAAAATGAAAAAGAAAAAAGTAGTAATAGCAATACTGGCACTGTTCGCAACATCATGGTTATACGGGCAGGAATTTAAACTCGCGAAATCATCAGGTCGACTTGAGATTCACACGGGCAAAGTAACAGTCGAGGGCCACAATGGAAATGAAATCATTTTCTCATCCAACAATCACAAGCAAGATCGTGATGAGCGGGCACAGGGACTTCGCACTGTAAACAGTCTTGGTCTTGATGACAACACGGGCCTCGGTATTAATGTGGCGGACAAAGGAAATGTTGTAGAAGTTTATCAACTGAAGCGAACTTCTTCTCCTGACATCAAAATACTGGTACCAAAAGGGATGATAGTTTCGTTCTCGCACGACTCGCAATACGGTGGAACCGCACGTTTTAAAAACCTCACAAACGAAATTGAAATTTCAGCACAATATAATAGTATCGAGCTCGACAATGTAACAGGACCGCTCACCGTAAAAACAATTTATGGTCACGTAGATGCTGTCTTCGACAATGCGATTAAAGATCCCATCTCAATTGTGTCCATCTATGGTCACGTGGACGTGACTATTCCGCAAACTACTAAAGCGAATCTCAAGCTGAGTACATCTTATGGTGAAATTCTGGTAGCTCCCGAATTCGATATTAAAGTTGATTCACGAGGAGGAATGCGCGAATACAGCGAGAAGTTAAATGGAACGATCAATGGTGGAGGTCTTAACATGGAGTTTCGATGTGATTATGGCAAAGTTTATTTGCGAAAAAAATAATGACAGTATAAAAAATTAAAAACATAAAAATGAAAAAGATATTAATAGTTGCTGCAGGGCTTTTAATCTGCGGGTTTACTCAGGCGCAAGAATACAAAGTCGCGAAAAGCACGGGTACTCTTGAAATCAACGAAGTCAATAATGTGATAATCGAAGGTACCACCGGCAACGAAATTATTTTCACCGGGCGTGGTCACGGGCATGACGATGACGACAGAGCAAAAGGTCTACGCGCCATAAGCAACATGGGTCTGGAGGACAATACAGGAATTGGTTTGTCGGTTGTTGATAAAGGCAACGTGATTGAAGTTAATCAACTTAAAAAAATGGACGGCCCGGAAGTAACGATCAAAGTGCCAAAGGGCGTAAAAATTTCTTACTCACATACATCACCTCATGGCGATGAGATCGAGATCAAGAATTTTGAAGGCGAGATTGAAGTGTCCACGGTTCACAACGGAGTTGTGCTCACCAATACGACAGGCCCGATGCAGGTAAAAACTGTTCATGGTGACATTGAAGCATCCCTTGGAGCTGCTTTGAAAAGCCCCATCTCTCTCAATTCGGTTCATGGTCATGTTGATGTCGCGCTTCCGCTAGCAACCAAAGCAAATCTGCGGATGGGAACAAGTTGGGGAGAGATCCTGGTCGATCCTGATTTCAAAATTGAAGTTGATCGCACGGGCAATTTTGTAAAGTACAGCGACAAAGTTAGCGGCAAACTTAATGGTGGCGGTCTTGATATTGAACTCGGCTCAACGCATAACAACGTATACCTTAGAAAAAAATAAATAGAAGTCTCCCTGCTAGCTGGGGAGATTTTTTCAACAAACTGATTTACGTATGAAAACACAAATGCTTCTGGTCCTTGTCGCTTTGGTGACACCTGTGAAAGAGTACGCCCAAACACAATTGAATAAAACAATTCCGGTGAAAGCCGGTCAAAATATAAGTATGCGGTTTGACTATCCTGAGTTGGTGAAAGTAAGCACATGGGACCGCAACGAAATTCAAGTTACCGGAGAGGTAAGCATCAACAATGGAGAGAATGATGATGCGTTCATGTTTGAAAATACAACGAATGGAAATACGGTTTCTTTAAATGCTTCTATACGTGATATTAAACATTTGCCGCAACGGATTACTATTGACCGTGATGGACAAAAAATCATTTTCAAGAATAAGGAAGAATTAAAAAAATACCAGCAAGAACACGGAACCAGTTACAACAACATGTCGTGGGGCGCTGATATTGACATTCAGTTGGAAATTAAGGTTCCAAAGAATGTTGAAACAAGAATCGAGGCAGTTTACGGGATGGTTGAAGTCAAAAATTTTGCTGGACCACTTACTGTCGAAGCAACCTATGGAGGTGTGGACGTTGCATTAAGTGAAAGGGCCGCTGGAGAAATTACTGCGGAGACAAATTATGGTGAGATCTTCACGAACCTGGATGCTAAATTTTCAGGTGATGATTTTCGAAACAAAGATTTTCACACCTATGTCACTGCTAAGCCGGGTTCCGGACCGAAGTATATTTTGGAATCAAAGTATGGAAACGTTTATATCCGCAAGGCAACAAATTGATTTGAGATTTAGGTTTATGTTCGTTTATTTTCGAAACGCCTGGTGTAAATATCATCAGGCGTTTTTTTATTGTGTAAGTGGTCTTCAGGCTATATTTGTCAAAGGTGAACCTACTTTTTTGTAAATGTCAGTGAGTGAGAAAATCGAAATAATTCAGGGCGACATCACGAAGGTTAACGTAGATGCAATTGTCAATGCAGCTAATTCTTCATTGCTTGGAGGAGGAGGTGTTGATGGGGCCATACACAGGGCAGGAGGACCGGAGATCCTCGCAGAGTGCAGAGCGATTGTGGCCAGACAAGGCGGCTGCAAAACAGGAGAGGCAGTAATTACTGGCGCTGGTAGACTTCCTGCTAAATTTGTGATTCATACCGTTGGTCCTGTGTGGAACAACGGCCATCGGGGTGAAAGTGAATTATTATCGCGTTGTTATAAAAATTCTTTGACGATTGCTGCGAATCACCACTGTTCAACGATTGCGTTCCCAAACATTAGCACTGGAATCTATCGGTTTCCGAAATCAGATGCCGCGAAGATTTCGGTCGAAGCAGTTAATGAACTATTGCCAAGTTTTCCCGTGATTCAAAAAGTTCTCTTCGTTTGTTTTGACGAGGAGAATTTTATACTAGTTCAACAACAAATTAAATCTTTGGCTAACGGAAATAGTCACGTTAATTGAAATTTGAAATTCATACCGGTGTAAATGTTG
>CBQWHS010000624.1:0-3317 GCA_967728665.1 uncultured Chryseosolibacter sp.
CGATTCCTCCTTAGCTCAGCTGGTTAGAGCACCTGACTGTTAATCAGGGGGTCCTTGGTTCAAGCCCAAGAGGAGGAGCAATGAAAATGAGGCAGTTACAAGTATGTGACCGCCTTTTTTTCTTTCCGGGAATAGGTGTTATGAAAATTGATTTTTTTGACGCTGAAAGAAAGAGAAACCAACTATGTTAACCAAGAAGTCGTATCATATAGATGAACATCTTTGGTCGCTTTTAAAAGCTCATCTTTAGCGAGATAGTGCTTCATTGCTTTCTTATCGACTGTGCTTCACTAACATTGCTTTTGCTCCGATGGCAGCAGTCAAACAAGTTTCGTAGGTCTTGCGTAAAATTTTTGAATGACTTTCTCAAGTTCTGTTGGCCCCTAACCGCGGTAACTTTGAACATAGGTTCTTTATGACTCCAGTTTCAAATGAAGCGCTATCCCAAGTGTGTGCAAATTCGTTTCTGATTTTTCTTATTATGTTCAACTCCTCAAATTCATTTTTTTGAATTAGTAGTGAAAACAAGCTGCGATCCTTGATGAAAATGTCCCAGAGGAGCGGTAAAACCTTCAAAGTAGACCTAAAGTTGATTGAGTGTCTGAAAGAAATATTTCAAGATCTCTTTTAATCTCTCATCCAACATTGTACCAGCAACTAGCACTGCGCTTCTACCCGATTCCTTGTTGAATTTATTAAGGAACCTTTCTAGTTCTTCTATCTCAGGTTCGGAAAAAAAATCCAGCCAACTATTTCTATTCTTGTTATCAGTATTTTTTCTATAAACTCCACCATAATCTGGACATCACAACATATAGTACAAAACGACTAGTTGATATAGTACAATAGTACCACTCACATAGTACTATTGTACTATCTAAAAATACTGAGCTTTAGGTACTGCGTTGCAACCGGAAATGACATACGCTCAATCAACTCCGTCAATTACTAAACCAAAGTAACTGATTACTCAATAGCTTTGAAACAACTCATCCTTAAAACGAAAGTGTCCGTTTGAATCGTCAGTTAAATCTTACTCACTAAAAAAAATCGTTTTGAATCTGATGAAAAAATTAATTGTTTTACTCCTGATCGTTTCGGCCACAGGATGCACGGAGTTCTTCGCGTCCGAGAATGAGTTGTTGCCTTCACCTTCACTCAACATGGGCGGCTCTACAACTTCTCAATTCGGCCCTCTGATCGACATCAACCAATGGCTATCGACAAAACAAACCATCGCTTCCAAAATTGCATGGGTGTACACAAATCATTATTCCAACATGGCCGAGTTTTACCAGGTATCGGATAATGAACTTATCTACTGGCAAGACTGGAGCGCTCAGCAAAAGAACGATCTGCAACAAGCATTCGCGCATGCCTACAATTGGTACTTTGTAGACAATCAACTAACGGATACTTCACCGACAATTCCGGTTAACGTTAGCCAAAACGTAAATAATCCTATTGCATCGTTCCCTGACACTGCAATCTCTCCTGCCGCAGCATGGAATCTTTATGTAAGCTGGCTTGCTCACACCCTGCTGTTGGAAAGTTATTCGCTACTGCCATGGTCAATAATAAATTACGACGATGAAAGCCAACATCTCCTCCTGAATGCGTCGCGCATGATGATAGCAAATTCTCTTTCGGGAAGTACAAACATCAACTATTACCACTTGGTAACGGACAACTATTATGATGGAAATGGTTCTGCTTATAGAAGGGATATACGCGGATGGACAACGATCTCAACTCCAATATATACCTACAATTTTCTCAAGGATGCTAACGTCTTTAGTCCGGCACAAACCAGCACGAGTCGTAAAGCGATCGAGAATTTGCTTGATTGGTGCAAACGCGAAAATATGTCTCACTTTGTAAATAGTTTTACATACGATAACTGTGAAACACACTGGCAGTACAGAGGCGCACCTCCTGTGGTGAAAATTATTGATGGTACCAACAATGGCTATTCGTTTTCGCACTGGTCGGCGGGTTGCCATGGGACATCCGGCTTTTTGAAAAGTACATTGAGAGCGTTGAACATACCGGTAGAACTTACACAAGTTTGCGGACACTCTATCCCGGTTTTCAGAACTGAAAAAGTATTCTTAAGTCATGGTGACGATCCTTACTCAGCGATCGGCCTGAACAATAACTCTCTTGCATCACTCGCCCCGGAAGGCCAGCTCGTGCCAGATAAATTCTTCCAGCAGTGGTTTGGACATAGCATGTATAGCGATGTTACGTTTGCCAACGTAGGACAACAACCTTGGACATTCTTCCAGGAACTTGCCAACATAGGCGTTCAACCCAGACAGCTCACAGGTGTCGTATCTTACAACGGCGCTCCTCTTGCTAACACTACAGTTACATTAACCAATAACGTAACTAACGTAGTGACTACTGTAACAACCAATATAAAGGGCGTTTTCTCGGTAACAACGATGCCAGGTTATTACACTGTGAATATTCTTAAAAGCGATTGCTGCGGCTCTGCGACACCACTGAATATTTTCCACAATAACTATCCAACGACTGTCTATTTGCAAGCTGTACTTCCGGTGTGCGTTGTACCTTGCCCTGAAGACATGTAAGGATTTTCACTCGCAAAATTACCTACTGACAAGCACTAGGATGCCGCCTGACGAAAGTGAGGCGGCTTTTTTCATGCGCATCATTTTCAATACTCTTTATTTTGATCATTAGTGTTTCCAAACCTGAAATAACCCCCGAACTTCGCTCGCCTTCTTTACGAAAAAGCATTGTGCCGATAAATTCATCGTCGGGGTAACTGAGTGTACCGTCCTTTTCAATTTCTGACAATTCATTTGCGGCTTATACTTGCGCCACCAAAACCTCAAAGAGGCGAAGACTCAAATTTGACTTTCCGTCTGTGGCCAACGGGTACATACACAATTATATCAAAGATTAATAGTGAAAAAATTATCAAGCAGTGCGGCGATCGTTTCCCAATTTTGCGATCTGCAGGAACTCTTGGCGTTGATCGTATCCGGAATGCCATGAGTGGAACGTAGCCGGAACTCTTGTAGTCGAAACCAAATGAAAAAACTTTTATGCTGACTTCCGGAAGAAGTAGGAGTTACGTCTGTAAAATAAACCTCGTACTTAACTTGATGAAATGCAGTAAATTCGTAAACCTTAGCTGTGGTTACGAGTTGATAAGGGATGAACAAGCTTTATGTCATAGTCATACTGCAGTTGCGGATCCGTGAATTCAACTTTTTGAAATGGAGGATCTCAAAATACATGTCGCAAGAAATTCCTAAATTTCCAGACATTGTCTGTATATGAAA
>CBQWHS010000625.1:0-3312 GCA_967728665.1 uncultured Chryseosolibacter sp.
ATATGCAGCGTGCATTAGACCTCGCAATACTCGGCACAGGAAATGTGAGTCCGAATCCTATGGTCGGTTGTGTCATCGTTCACAACGAAAAAATTATTGGAGAAGGATGGCATCGAAAGTACGGTGAAGCTCACGCCGAGGTCAACGCCGTGAGTAGCCTTCAAAATAAATCGTTACTAAAAGAAAGTATCGTTTATGTGACACTCGAGCCATGTGCACATTTCGGGAAAACTCCTCCATGTGCGGATATGTTGATTCGCGAAGGCGCAAAAGAAGTTGTAATTGCCAGTTTAGACAGCAATCCATTAGTTGGTGGAAAAGGTGTTGAGAAACTTAGAAATGCGGGTGTGAAGGTTACGATTGGTGTACTGGAAAAAGAGGCGCGACAACTCAATAAAAGATTCTTCACGTTCATCGAAAAAAAACGTCCATACATAATTTTAAAATGGGCGGAAACATCCGATGGATTTATCGCGAGAGAAAACTACGATTCCAAATGGATCAGTAACGAGCTATCGAGAAAACTAGTCCATAAATGGCGAAGCGAAGAAGATGCAATTCTTGTAGGGATGAATACTGCAAAAGTTGATAACCCAATGCTGAACGTTCGCGACTGGAGTGGCCGAAATCCGATCCGAATTGTGATTGATAGATCATTGACGTTGAATCGATCGTTAAACCTGTTTGATAAAACACAACAGACACTGTGCTATAATATCGTTCAATCAGAGAAAAATGAAAATCTCGAATTCGTGAAGATCGAAAACTCTCAATTCATTGAGCACATGCTTGATGATCTCTATTTGCGAAAAATACAATCCGTAATTATTGAAGGTGGCGCAAAGACTATTCAATCTTTTGCGGACGCAAACCTGTGGGATGAAGCCCGAATCTTTATTTCTCGAAATACTTTTCAGCGAGGAATTGCGACCGGAAAAATATCAGGAAAAATTGCCAGCGAACAAAACATTGAGGGAGACATCCTGCGCATAGTTTTGCCTGTTAAGTAACCTGCATCATCGCTAACTCGTTCTACCATTATGAACGTAATAAATATCAAACAAAAACTATCGCAATTTTCGGATCATTGGAATCCGAGGATTATTGGCGAGTTGAACGGTCAGCAAGTTAAGGCTGCAAAGTTAAAGGGCGAGTTCATTTGGCATCAACATGACAACGAAGACGAAATGTTTTTGGTCGTAAGTGGGATTTTAAAAATGGAATTCAGGGACAAAACTGAAGTGATTCGGCCCGGTGAGATTATCATTGTTCCGAAAAAAATTGAACATAGACCGGTGGCCGAAGACGAAGTCGAGATTCTACTTTTCGAGCCAGCGAGCACGTTGAACACAGGAAATATTGAAAACGAAAGGACCAAGAAACAGTTAGAGAAAATTTGATCAAGAGTCTGCGATCTGAACGTTGTAGTGAAAATGAGGCTCATATCCATGGAACGGAGCGTCAATCTCAAACTGCATGATCATGGAGATATCTGAAAGGTTGATAAGTTTGCTATTTCGTTCATCCCGCAATAAAACGCTGTGTTCACCTACATGCAAAACTCGCGTAAAGTTTAGCACCCACATCTCGCCCAAAACTCTATATCGTAAGCAAATGTCGGGGCGTTTGTCCCTCATTTCAATCAGAAGTCTTCTCAGCTCACCGACTGAAATTAGACTTTTACTACGTTCAACGAGGTGGGACAAGGCAGATATGGTTTAAAATCCAATCAACAGTAAAAAAACCATACCGGCCGGGCAAAACTGGCCTTATCGCAAAAGATAAATCCATTTTTATTTTTTGTGTCTTTGAGCAGACCTGATATGTCGAAGATTATCTACAATTTTACAGCTCAGGGATTTTTTAAATAAATCTGATCGTTAAACATCAACAAGACACCCATGGCCGAAGAACTTATTATTTCAGCATCTGTCAGTAAGAAAGAAAAGTATCAGACACTACTTCCTCAGTTGGAATCTCTGATTGGTGATGAAACAGACATGATCGCTAATCTGTCGAACGTTGCCGCGGCCTTAAGACAGACCATGAATTTTTTCTGGGTGGGATTTTATCTCGTTAAAGAAACACAACTCGTTTTAGGGCCGTTCCAAGGCCCCATTGCATGCACGCGAATTAATTTCGGAAAAGGCGTGTGTGGAACCTCATGGAAAGAGGGACGAACGATCATTGTTCCGAATGTTGACGAATTCCCAGGACACATTGCCTGCAGTTCAGCATCCAAATCTGAGATAGTTCTGCCTGCCTTTAAAGATGGAAAAGTTGCCCTTGTGCTCGATGTTGATAGTGACAATCTCAACGACTTCGACGAAACCGATCGCAATGCCCTTGAAAAGATTATGCGACTCGTTGAAAAATTTATCTAATCAATGACGCGACATCAACTGGAAGCATTTTATTTAGAACGCGAATCAAATTTCCGCAAGACTGCATCGGCACTCACAAAAAAAATCAATCTGATTTCCAACGCAAGGTTGTTGATCGCCTTGATATTTCTGATCCTCATTTATTTTGCGTTTTCAAATTATATCTTGTTTTATCTCACACCTTTGGTCGCCGTGGTGTTTGTCATTCTTGTCAGAAATCATGCAACGTTGTTTGATCAACGTACACACATCCAAAATCTGGCAAGCATCAACAAAGCAGAACATGAAGTCTTGAATGGAAATGTGAATGGATTTGACACAGGTTCTCAGTTTATTGATCCGCACCATCCCTATTCTCATGATCTTGATTTATTCGGAGAGTATTCTGTTTTTCAATTTCTAAATCGATGCAATACCATAAGTGGTAAACAAAAATTGGCTGCTCATCTAAATGCCAATTTAAGTTCTTCAACGGATGTCAACCTCCGTCAGCAAGCGATCAGAGAATTATCAAGGAAAACAGATTTTCGTCAACATTACCAGGCCTCTGGAATGGAGATCGATGAATTGCAAAGCGATCGTGCACAACTGCTGCATTGGACGTCACTTCCTGCTTTCGTTTACGGCAAGTCATCATACAAAATACTCCTCATGGTGGTGCCCCCCCTTACGGTGCTGTCTGTTGCCGGAACATTTTTTTTTGATGCCTTTCGTCCGATAGCCGTGCTTTTGGCCGCCTTTCAATGGGCATTTCTTGGTTTTCATATTAAGCGCGTCAATGAGTTCCACGAATACATTAGTCGGAAAAAATCAACATTGGAAAAATATGCCAAACTGTTGCATTTTCTAACGAATGAAAAATTTGAATCTACGGAGCTCAACGCGTGTCGCGCACAGGCTGCGGACGCTGATGTAAAAGTGAATACGC
>CBQWHS010000626.1:0-3302 GCA_967728665.1 uncultured Chryseosolibacter sp.
CTTTGAAGCTTCAGGATCACAATAATCCGACAAGTTTCAGAAACGTTTGGGTAAGAGAGTTGTAAGACTTGCAGTTATAATTTATAAGGAAGCCGCGCCAGTCGCGGCTTTTTCATTTTACATCGACCAATCGATTTATCAACCTATTAGTCTTCGACCACTTCCAATAAACCAACGATACGGTGAATATGATACAAAGGGCAATGAATTGTGAGTGAGAGATTATGTCCTGGATTATGAAACCTCTGGCTGCATCGCCACGGAAGTACTCAAGAACAAATCGGCCAATGCCATACATCAACAAATACAGAAGGAATAGTTGACCGTAGAATTGTCTATGATTCCTCAAAGCAAGTAGAATCAGCATTACGCAAAAAATGTAAGTAGCTTCATATAATTGCACAGGATGTAACGGAATGTTTAGCGGATCAGCGTAACATGCCGGATCATGAAATTCTACGCCGAGAAAGGAATCCGTTGGTTTGCCATGACAACACCCGGCCATAAAACATCCTACTCTTCCAAACATGTGAACTAAACATGTAGTAATCGACATTACATCTAACATTTTGTATGGATCGAGTTGGTTTCGTTTAAAGAACCAGGCCATTGCAGGAACGGCAAACAGAAACGATCCATAAAAAACAAATCCGTTACCTGATAACAACTTGCCAGGTTGCGCGAGGTAAGCGGAAGGTTCCTCAAAAAATAAAAATACTTTTCCACCAACAAACGCAGCAATGAAAATCAGGAGAAACAAATTGTTCGCCTGGTCAAAAGTAAGCCCGACTTCCGTTTTTCCACGAAATACCATATAGGCCACACCTACGATTGCTCCGATGGCGATAAAGAAACCGTAACTGTAGACGGTGATGCCACCGATACTAAATAAAACTGGATGCATAGATTATTTTAAGACTAACTTCGCTTTTAGGTCATCATCGAGCGCAGCCTTCGGCAGAACCAGTGTAATGGTGTTGATTGCAAAATATGCTTCCGAGACATGAATGTATCCCTTGAATGGCCCAACGTCTCCCCACGAATTCTTCACAAGAAAAAACTTTTTACCTCTTGGTGATTTTTCCAAACCAACGATGTGCATTAAGTGATCGTCTTGAGTCGTGAGGTTCTCAAAAAGTTGTTGACGGATTTCCTGGTTGTAATCTGATTCGTCAGCATCGGGTTTCAACGAAAACGCCTTTTCTTTCCATTGCATAGCCCAGCCATCGCGCTGTTTGAAATTTGGATTGCTCACGTCCGCATCCCACATAATTGAAAAACCTTTCTCGATGCTTTTCTCAGTCAAACTTATCAACTCATTCAGCGGAACGTTGTAATATGATTCGCTGCCGTAGTTATCTGGGATCTCCAGAATGAAAGGCCGATAAAATGGATGATGGTTGAAAGAAGTCAGGAAGACGTAATCGTCCTTTTTAAATTTTAACACTTCCCTTGCGAACGTCTGCGCTGTGTAAACCTTTTCATTGTAGGTAAACGTTTCGGGCACCTTGCCAAGATGTTCATCAAGGATTGACTGAAATTTCTGCATCCAGCCTGATGGTATCGGTCGAATTTTTAGCAGACTATCCAGGTACGTTTTTAGTTGATCATCGAGCTTTTGATGGTTGTGTGTTTTATGGCCAAGCATTAAACCGGAATAAGCCGACTCAGGCATTGCGCCATACTTCGCCAAAGCGTTTATCACATCATTGCCCAATCCGCCAGGCCCAAATTGCGCACTCCCCTGCCGTAGAATATAGTTTTTTGCTTTTTCAGTATAGATGTTTCGCACCGTATACATTTCCGAGAGATCGAATTCACCAAGTTTATTGCCCATCGTCTGTGATTCCACCAAAGAGGTCGTGGAAAAGCTCCAACATGTTCCTGTTTGAGATTGATTTTTTACTGATGTGTGATCAATCTCTTTAATGACCGAAAGCGATTCGAATTTCTCGGACGAACTTTGCGCAAAAGCGCACATGGACGCAGCGAGTAACGTGAGAAGAAAAATATTTTTCATTTTTATCCCTTATACGTGATTCTATAAATAACGTTCGCAAAATCGTCTGACACCAATATTGACCCATCATCCAACACGAGTATGTCAACCGGTCGTCCCCATACTTTCTGCGTTGCATCGTCAAGCCAACCGCTGGCAAAGCTATCCAATCCCGCTGATTGATTGTTCACGATCTTTACAAGCGCAATATCATGACCACTCTTCTTTGTTCTGTTCCATGATCCATGTCTCGCTATGATCAATTGGTTTTTATATTCCGCAGGAAACATACTGCCAGTATAGAACTTCAAACCAAGTGGCGCAACGTGAGGGCCCATTTTTTGTACCGGTGGAATAAATTCGCTGCAGGAGTGTTTGCTACCGAATTCAGGATCCTTTACGGAGCCTTCATGACAATATGGATAACCGAAATGCATTCCAGCTTTCGGTGCATTATTCAATTCACAATTCGGAACTTCATCGCCCATGGAATCTCTCCCGTTATCAGTAAACCACAATTCTTTTGTTTCGGGATGCCAAGTAAACCCAACTGTATTACGAACACCTTTTGCGAAAATTTCTCGTCCGCTGCCATCGGCATTTATTCTGGTGATGCTGGCAAAAATTTCATCCTGTGGTTCACAAATATTGCAAGGTGCGCCTACCGGAACATAGAGTTTTCCATCCGGCCCGAACGCGATGTACTTCCAGCCATGGCCATCTTGTTTAGGATACGAATCGTTAATTACAACCGGTTTTCCAGGGTCATTTAATTTAGTTTCGATTGACGGAAACTTAATGATTCGTGTAGCCTCAGCAACGTATAAATCACCATCGCGAAAAGCAACACCGTTTGGCATATTAAGACCAGAGGCAATAATCCATTTTTTATCAGCTTTATGATCACCGTCAGTATCTTTTACGGCATACACCTTATCATGATCGCGATTGCCTACATAGACTGTTCCGGAAGGGCTGATTGCAAGTGACCGCGCATTATCCACTTCGGCAAACACTTCAATCGAAAAACCAGCCGGTAATTTGATCGACGACAACGGCAGAGAATCGCTTTTACCAGTCAACGCTGCAACGCTTCCATCTTCGGCCTGGAGTTGCCTTTCAGGTTCATTTTTTTGGTTTGTGCATGCGATGACTAACACCGTGCTAAGGAAGATTAACAATAACTTTTTCATAGAATCACATCATTAAATTTATCAGAATTTGAAATGCTGTGTCGCCTAATTTTTAACAAAACTGATCGATAGACAGAGAATTAACAAAATATCCTACCAAGTGATTATTT
>CBQWHS010000627.1:0-3300 GCA_967728665.1 uncultured Chryseosolibacter sp.
AACTTATAACTCGAAACTCACAACTCACAACTCAAAACTCGAGACTCGAAACCTGTAACTATATTTTCTCTGCAATTCGAAGCTTCGCACTTCTCGCTCTTTTATTCGTCTCAACCTCCGCTTCTGTCGGCTCAATTGGTTTTCGTGTCAGTGTCTTTAATGGTTTCAATTCATTTCCATAAAAATCCTTTTCAACTTCACCGAACACTTTTCCTTTGTTCATGTAATTTTTTACCATCCTATCTTCAAGCGAATGGTAAGACATGACTACCAAGCGCCCTCCAGGTTTCAATACTTCGCCAGATTGGTGCAAAAAATTTTCAAGCGCTTTCATCTCGTCATTGACTTCGATGCGCAACGCCTGAAACACCTGGGCGAAGTATTTATTTTCTTTTCCTCTTGGAGCAATAGTTTTCAGAACATCTTTCAGATCTTCTGTTCGTTCAAATTTTCTCCTCACTCTCTCCTGTCCTACTATTTTCGCTGCAGTTCGGGCATTTTTCAGTTCACCATACATTCCGAAAATTTTGTGCAATTGTTCCTCACCGTAAGTATTCAAAATGCTTGCTGCCGTCTGCGGAATGTTTTTATCCATTCGCATATCCAGCGGCCCATCGAATCGCGTTGAGAAACCACGTTCAGGTGAATCAATCTGGTGAGATGAAATTCCAAGATCCGCGAGGATTCCATCAACCAGTGTAACTCCGTTGAGTTTCAAGTACCTTTTGAGGTACATAAAGTTTGCGTGACAAAATGTAAAAGAACGATGATCAATTTTCTCTGCTTCTCTCCTGGCATCTTCATCCTGATCGAAGGCGATCAATTTCCCTCCGATCATTTTCTTAAGTATGGCCTTGCTATGTCCTCCGCCACCAAACGTTGCGTCAACATAAATTCCCTCGGGCTGAATTTGAAGTCCCTCGAGACATTCGTTCAGCATCACCGGAAGGTGATAATCACTGTTCATCCATATCAATTTTTCCGGAACCAGCAGCAGACACCGCGGATGTTACTTTCGTATTTCTCTGCGTTTGTCTTTGATGTCTCCGAAGCATATTTATTCAGTTAAGTATTTTTCGGCAAGCTTTGACAATTCACCCGGATCCTGGATCAGGTGTTTCTCATACAGGGTTGGATTCCAGATCTCAACTTTGTTTCCCACGCCAATCAACGTTGCGTCTTTGTCGATTTGCGCATACGTCAGCATATTTTTCGGAATCAAAAAACGTCCGTTGTTATCCAACTCGACGGTGACGACACCTGATAAAAAATTGCGCTGAAGTTTTCGGTACTCCTCATTGAATTCGTTCAGACCTGAAATTTTTGAGAACACTTTCTTGAACTCCACCATTGGGTAAACGATGAGGCATGATTCGAATCCTCGCCTGATCACAAGCTCATTACTTCCGTCTTCGGGAAGCTGAGCTTTGATCCGGGCAGGAAGTACCAGCCTTCCTTTGGAATCTAGCTTACTCTCATATTCACTGGTGAAGAAAGTCATAGACGTAGTGGTTGTCTTTTCCTCCAAAACAAACATAGTAATTTTATGCCACTTTCAACCACTTTGAACCACTTTTTTACATTTTTCAGCAAAAACGCTCTAAAAACTCGATGTAAGGATATGTTTTATTGTCGCGGTTCTCGATTTTGATCCTTCCCCTGCCTTAGAAAAAAAGGGAAATCGGGGCAAAATTGTCGCGCGTGGTAAAAAGTGGGACAAAGTTTTCTCTGAATGTATGTCGTGCCCCATTGGACATCAAAACGGATTTGAATAATAAAAATATTGAATACTCGTTCTGCCTGTCTAATGAGACCTAGCTGGCCTGTAGTAATCTTTTTCGTGATTTTTTGTTCGATAATCGCGTGTCGGCAAACGTATCATATCCCCGAAAACATCATCCTTGGAACGTGGTGTCTGGGCAGCACTGGAGTTGTAACACACAATGGCAATGACGTTACACGCGCTTACCTAAACTTGTGTATTAACTTCAGCCGAATAAGTTTTGATGGTCCGTTCATATACACTGCCGTTTCTGCAACGCCGATCTTTAACAAATCTGGTACAGCTCAATGGATGGGAACAACATTGAAGCAGATAACAATTGATGCTGGAGATTTGATGATTGATATAGAGCAGGTTAATGATGAGAATTTAATAATGAGCTTTTCGCTAACGGAAAAATATTTAGCCGAGCACGGTGGAGATGCCACTTTAGTGGGACAATACAGAATTGAATTAGAATCGGTTAAACTATAAAGAAGCTAATATTTCCGCGTTGTGTTCACCAAATCGCGGAGGTGGCAACATGTTTTGAACGTTATCGCCTGCACCTACAAATGATCGCAAACCTTTTAAGCCATTTGATTGCAGCACGAGTTCCATCGCCTCTGGCATTTCAAAAACTTCACTAATGTTTTGAATGATTCCCGCAGGGATTTTTTTCTCGTTACATTTTTCCAACAACGCTTTCGAGTCAAAGCCTTTTATTTTTTCATGTAAATTTTCATTCAGCACGGTTCTGTTTTGCACGCGCGAAGTGTTTGTTGTGAAGCGTGCATTGTGCGCTATCGTTGAAATTCCAAGGATGTCGCAAAGCGATTGAAATTGCTGATCACTACCGATGGCGAGAATGAACTCTTTATTATCATTGGTCACAAACACATCGCCGTAAGGAGCAATGTTTGGATGGGCCGAACCTTGTTTCTGCGGAAGCTTGCCGGCCACTAGCCAATTCGTTGCCTGATTTACAAGCGAAGAAATCGCGGCTTGAATCAACGACACCTCCACGAACTTGCCTTTTCCGGTTATATTTTTTTCCAGCATGGCCAATAAAATTGCTTCTTTCAAATGATGACCCGCGATCACATCCATCAACGCCACTGGTATTTTTGTCGATTGACCTTTCGGTTGGCCATTCATAAACATAAAACCTGCTTCGGCCTGAATGATGGCATCGTAGCCCACGCGTGGATTGTTTGAGCCGTATCCCGTGACCTGTCCGTAAATTAGACGTGGATTATTTTTTGATAACGTTTGATAATCGACTCCTAATTTTGCTGCGTCTCCAGGTTTGTAACTGGCAATTATCACATCTGATTTTAAGGCAAGTTTCTCAACAACATGCCTTCCGTCCTGTGAATTTAAATCGAGCGCTATCGACCTCTTTCCCCAGTTGACGCTGCAAAAATATGCTGACCGCTCATCGGTTTTTTCGCCTGCGACTTTCCAGGAACGAGTCACATCACCTTGAGTGTTCAGATTTTCCACCTTTATCACATCTGCCCCCAGTTCGGCAAAAA
>CBQWHS010000628.1:0-3295 GCA_967728665.1 uncultured Chryseosolibacter sp.
CTTTAATGATTCAAATCAAACAGAGCGATTTAAAGATTTCACATTGACATTCCGCAATGAAAATGTTTTGAAAGTTGCCAATCCCGACAGCGCTTTTTCAGGTGAGTGGACCATTCACCAACTTAAAGACGACAATCAACTAACATTAGGCTTTGCCGACTCTTCGGTAGCCATTGCTGGCAATTGGAAAATTATTGACTACACAAAATCCGATTTTAAGTTTGAAGATTCTGATAATGACATTAATATCGGCACTGATAAAAAAATGTCATTGGCGATGATCGTTCCCTAAATCGCTCCGTGAAAAAAATTTGTTCACCCACTTTCTATTTGTCTAACGGTTGCTTCAAAATTATTGTTGATATTTGGGTTGCACTGTAACATGCAATTCAAGCGGTCGACCTCATTACAAGCACGGTATTATACTCTTGTCCTCACGATACTGTGGACATGCCTTTCACTTTCTGTTTCAGGTCAGAAAAAATTAACGATTCAGAAGGGTGAAATAAAATTTGCGTCAAAGGCGCAGTTGGAACTCATTAAGGCGTCAACCGATAAGGTTCAGGGTTTACTTGATCCAGCCAGTAACCTTTTCGCATTTAGCGTTGATATCAAAAACTTTCGAGGGTTCAACAGTGAACTCCAACGCGAGCACTTCAATGAAAAATATTTGGAAAGCGAGAAATTTCCAAAAGCTAAATTCAGTGGAAAGATTATTGAACAAATAGATTTTTCGAAGGACGGTACGTACGAAGTGAGGGCGAAAGGGGACCTGGAAATACACGGCATTAAACAGAATAGAATTATCCGAAGCAAAGTCACCGTCAAGACAGGCGTGGTCACAATTGAGTCGTCATTTCTTGTTCCACTGGCAGATCACGACATTGCAATTCCGAATATTGTAAGTCAAAAAATTGCCACCGAGATAGAAGTGGAGTTTAGTGCAACCATGATTCAGCAACAGATATGAGGAAACTGAAATTCATATTGTGGTTGACAATCCTCTCCGGAACACTGAACGCCCAACGCCTGTATTTTCAGGAATATTTTTTACTGAAGAAAAACGAACCAGTCCAGATTAACGCCATGTTCCAGGACAAGACGGGCTTCATCTGGTTTGGCACTAACAAAGGACTTTTTAAATTTAATGGTACGACGTATCAAAGATTCACGGTATCCGATAGCCTGCAGGAAAACAACGTCACTGCGATAGGACAGGATTCGACAGGCAAGATTTGGGTTGGCCACAAGAGCGGTGCATTATCTGTGTTGGAAAAAAAAGGTTTTGAAAAATTCAACCCAAGGGAAGGTTCTGCTGCTGCGGAAGTCTCTTCAATTCTTTTCGACAAGCAAGGTACATTGTGGTTCTCCACCTTAAATGACGGGTTGTATAATTATCGAAATAGTCGACTTTACCGCATCGATGAAGAAGAGGGTATGCCCGACCTGTTCGTTTATGATATTATTGAAGACGATGACGGAAATATCTGGGCCGGAACTGATGGCGGTTTAGTTAAAATTAAGTTGGCGGCTGACCAAATTGCGATTTCAGTCTTTGCCAACGCCGAAGGTCTCCAGGATAATATCGTTAAAAAGCTTTCTTATGGTGATGGTTTGATTTGGCTGGCGACTGAAGACGCTGGAATTATCAAGTTTGAAATAGCTTCGCGAAAATTTACGAATCTCACTACGCCTTGGACTTACGGTTCGGTGGCAGATTTTTTTGTCTCGAATGAAAAACTATGGCTCAGTTCTGCTCGTGAAGGTCTTTGGCAAATCGACATTGAAAAGAAAACGAATAACGTTTATCATTTCAATAGGCGATCTTTCAGTTGTCTTCTGAAAGATGATGAAGGAAATATCTGGATGGGCTCTAAAGCTGGCATCGTTCGCACGAGTGGAGATCAGTTACGATTTGCAGACGTATTATTGCCATCGCGCGATAATGATGTGCTGGCGATAACGAGTTGTCAGGACGGCACAATTTGGTACTCAACGAGGGAAGGATTATTTGCACGTGCGAAAGGCGAGGAAGAAGCACAACGAATGTTGAAGAATACACCGTATGAGAAGTTTACGATCATCAGTCTTTACCAGGATACATGTGGTAATATCTGGGCAGGGTTGTATGGACAAGGAGTATTGAATATCGATTCAAAAACCGGAAGTGTAAAACTTTATTCGAAAGAACTTCGAAACGGAAATGTGCTGAGCATCACAGGCAAAGACAACGTAATCTGGCTTGCAACGTTGGCAGGGGCAGAGAAACTTGTGATTGACAATGGACGAATGTCGTTCCAGAATTTCAACCGCGAGAATGGTTTGTCGTCAGATTTTATTTATCAGGTATTTATTGATTCAAAAGATAACGTCTGGTTTGCCACTGATGGCCGTGCTGTCGATATGTTGGACGCCACTGGATTCCATCATTATGAAAAAGGACTACCGTCTACAGTGGTCTACGGTTTCGCAGAGGACGGCAAAAACAATATTTGGGTTAATGTTCAAGGCAACGGTATTTATCAAATAACAGGCAATACTTTTTCCGCTCCTCGAAAACAATTTAAGCTTCGCGATAACAATGTGAATTGCCTTTCGAGTGATAATCTTGGAAACATTGTTGTGATGCATGATTTGGGAATTGATGTTTTAGATTTTGCCAATGGTCGTGTGAGATCTTTTGGTCAACAGAACGGACTGGAGGATGCGGTTGCAACGCTGAATGGTGTTCGGCGTGATCAGGACGGAAATTTACTTTTTGCGACTGATGGCGGGATAGTTTATTATCACAGTCAACGGGAAACCCTTGCGCATACACCACGCGTTGCGTTGGGGAGGGTTAAGACTTTTGATAATAACGATGTTGACATGGCAGGCGATGCCGCGCTCAGCTATGATCAAAACAATTTGACGTTCAGCTTTTACGGCATCTGGTACCAGGATGTGGAAGGGCTTCAATTTCAATACATGCTGGAAAATTACGATGTCGACTGGATTACAACGGGTGACAACTCAGTTACGTATTCCAAACTTCCACCAGGCGATTATAAGTTTCTTGTGAGAGCATCTGACAACCCGGAGTTCACACAATCTCCTCAGGCAAGCGTCTCCTTTCGCATTAAACCTCCATTCTGGAGAACTTCAATTTTTTATTTACTCATGTTGATGGTAATCAGCGGGGGTCTTTATTCGCTGATACAGATTCGTGAGCGCCGGCTTCTTCATGACAAAAAAGTATTGGAAATGAAAGTGGCGCATCGCACACAGGAAATTCAGCGGCAGAAGGAGGAGATAC
>CBQWHS010000629.1:0-3289 GCA_967728665.1 uncultured Chryseosolibacter sp.
GGTTCTGTAATTTGAATAATATAACGTATGAAATACCTGGAATATAATCTGATCGATCGCATTGCTTTTATCACATTAAATCGACCAGAAAAAAGAAATGCATTGAGCAATCAGCTTGTCGCCGAACTCAAGGAAGCCTTTGAGCAAGCAGAAAAAGATGACAAGGTGAAAATCGTTATTCTTAAAGCAAATGGAGAAGCGTTTTCGGCTGGCGCTGATCTTGAGTACTTGCAGCAATTGCAACAATTTTCATATGAGCAAAACTTTGCGGACTCGAATCATCTGAAAGAACTGTTCCTGCGGGTTTATAGTTTTAAGAAAGTAGTGATCGCGCAAGTACAAGGTCATGCTATCGCAGGTGGCTGTGGACTTGCCACTGTCTGCGACTTTGTGTTCGCAACACCCGAGGCTAAGTTCGGTTATACAGAAGTTAAGATCGGATTTATTCCCGCGCTAGTTATGGTATTCCTGATTCGGAAAATTGGTGAGTCGCGGTCGCGTCAATTATTGTTAAGTGGAAATCTAATTAATGCTGATCAGGCAAAACGCATTGGACTGATTAATGAAATTGTTTCGAAGGAGGAACTTGATGAAGAGGTAATTCATTTTGCTGCGCAGTTGGTCATTTCAAATTCTGCACATTCAATGAGTATGACCAAGCAAATGATGTCGAAAGTTCAATCACTTCCCTTGGAAGAAGCGCTATCGTTTGCAGCGGAAATGAATGCCAAAGTGAGAGAGAGCGCAGATTGCAAACGAGGGGTGTCCGCATTCCTTAATAAGGAGAAAATCGTCTGGTAATAAACAAAAGCGTTGAAAAAATTACGTCAATATTACGTGTCATTGTATTCGTAAACTTTAATTGATAAACTCATGACAGAATTCAACCTAAACAAATCCCATGAGATTATTATTTACAGCACTGTTTACATTTATATGTACTGCGGTCTTTCCCCAAAATTATTCCGGCGATAGTTGGTCATCAGTGAAAGCTTCAAGGACGGGCTCTCTTTCACTTGCCTATGTTGAAACCCCGAGCTTTGTTTATAAAGACAAATCCGGAACCCTGACCGGTATTTGCGTTGATATCGTAAATGATTTTGTGAAGTGGGTAAACAAGACTAAAGAAGTTAACCTCACTACAAAATTTGTCGGCGATGGCACAAGCTTTCGCGGAATGTATGACAAGACCAAAGCCGGTTCTGGAGGTGTTCTGGGAATGGGAAACGTTACGATCACTGACGAACGTAAACGCGAGATAAAATTTAGCCCGCCCATTATAACGAACTTTGCAATTCTTGTTACGCAACCCTCAGTGCCTACATTATCAAAACTCGAGGACATTTCGAAGACATTTGCCAACTTCACTGCCTATACTGCCAAGGGTACGCTCAATGAAAAAAGGATTGCAGATTTAAAACAAAAATATTTTCCCGGGTTGAAGATCACAAATACAACCACGAGCCAGGAGACATTGGAAAAAGTCTTTTCGGATCCGACTAGTTTAGCCTACCTGGACCTTGCGTTTTATATTGAGGCCGTTCAAATGAAAAAGCCCGTGAAAAGACATGCAGTTGGAGATAAGGCAGCTGAACAATTTGCGCTTATTATGCCTTTGAATAGTGACTGGGGATCTGTATTGGAAGAATTTTTTAATGCCAATGGCGGATATACGAATTCGAAAGAATACAAAACAATTTTAATAAAGCACCTCGGCGAGGCAGGTGTTAAGCTATTGAACTCTGGCAGCAAGTAAGCGATATTCTTGAATTTCAAATGACGGGTTTCGTATCCGACTGTGTTACGATTACACATGTAATTCTTTTGATTTTTCAAAATTGATTTTAAAATGTGAACTGAATTAGCCGGGATCCAAACCGGTTAATTCGTTTATTCTCCCGCCTTTACTATTTTCACGCTTTAATTAAAAACCGTCCACTATGGTCACAGTCGGCAAGCAGAGGCTGTCAGCAAAAGATTTTGAAAACGTACTGTACGAAGGGGCAAAGATCGCACTCGATCACGAAGCACTTGCCAACGTCAAATCCAATTTTGATTTCCTGATGAGTTATTCGAAGGATAAAATCATCTATGGTATAAATACAGGTCTTGGGCCGATGGCGCAATACAAGATCAGTGAAGAAGATCAGCGGCAATTGCAGTATAATTTGATACGAAGCCACAGTTCAGGTTCTGGTGAATTATTTTCAGACGACCTTTCACGGGCTACCATGCTGGCAAGACTCAATGGATTGATGCAAGGTTCTTCCGGAATACATTTCGATGCTGCGGAATTACTTGTTTCTCTATTGAATAAAAATATTTCTGCCGCGATTTTTCAGCGCGGTGGAGTGGGAGCGAGTGGTGACCTGGTGCAGCTCGCGCATCTTGCGTTGAACCTGATCGGCGAAGGCGAAGTGATCTTTAAAGGCAAAGTCGTTCCAACGAAAGAAGTATTTGCAACGGAGAATGTTCAGGCGTTGAACATTCATTTGAGAGAAGGCCTCGCGTTGATGAATGGAACTTCCGCGATGACGGGTGTCGGCCTCGTGAACATCATTCATGCAAAAAAATTACTGAACATTAGCGTCATGCTTTCAGCGATCACGAATGAGCTGATGAAGTCGTTTGATGATCATTTTTCGCTTGAGCTGAATGGCGTCAAACATCACACTGGTCAGCAGCAGATTGCCAGGGGAATGCAGAAATTTTTGTCGGACAGTAAACTTATACGAAAACGCCCCGAACACCTTTACCATCGCAAGATTGAAGAAGCTGTTTTTACGGACAAAGTGCAGGAATATTATTCACTGCGATGTGTTCCACAGATACTTGGTCCTGTTTATGACACGCTAATCAATACTCAAAAAGTACTAGAGGACGAGGTTAACTCCGTCAACGACAATCCAGTGATCGATCACAAAAGGGAAATGGTATATCACGGAGGAAATTTTCATGGTGATTATGTCGCGCTCGAAATGGACAAACTAAAAACAGTAATCACCAAGCTGTGTATGCTTTCAGAACGGCAATTGAATTATTTACTGAACGACAAGCTGAATCAGAAGCTTCCACCCTTTATCAACCTTGGAAAGTTGGGATTGAATTTCGGAATGCAAGGAATGCAGTTCACAGCTACTTCAACCACGGCTGAGAATCAAACCCTCTCTTATCCTATGTATCTCCATAGTATTTCCAATAACAACGACAATCAGGATATTGTGAGTATGGGATGCAATGCGGCCCTGATGACCAGAAAAGTTATCGACAACACTTTTGATGTTTTGGC
>CBQWHS010000630.1:0-3285 GCA_967728665.1 uncultured Chryseosolibacter sp.
GTAAAAACAAACCAGACCAACCAGATGATAAACCTCATTCTCTTTGGCCCACCGGGTGCTGGCAAAGGCACACAAAGCGCTAAACTTATCGACAAATATTCGTTGACGCATATAAGCACCGGTGACTTGTTTCGAAAACATTTGAAAGAAGGGACAGCCCTCGGAAAACTTGCACAGGATTACATGAGCAAGGGGAATCTCGTTCCCGATCAGGTTGTCATTGACATGGTCGACGATAAAATAAAATCAAGCGGAAAAATTCAGGGGATAATCTTCGATGGTTTTCCGCGCACTATTCCGCAAGCAGAAGCGCTTGATAAATTACTGGAAAGCAAAAATGCGCCGATCAAAGTATTAGTCGAACTTGTTGTTCCGGAAGATGAACTGAAGACAAGACTTGCCGATCGCGCAACAAAAGAAAATCGCCCTGACGATGCTAAACCGGAAGTCATCGCGAACCGTATTGCCGTTTACAAAGCTGAGACGGTTGTTGTTGCAGATTATTACAAGCAGCACAACAAATACGCGTCAGTGATCGGGGTTGGAGATATTGAACAAATCTTCAAGAATATTTGTACTGAAATTGACAAAAGCCTGCTGCTCTAAATTGTGTCTTCTCCCAACTTCATCGACTACGTCAAGTTTAACTCACGCTCCGGACACGGAGGTGCTGGTTGCTTGCATTTTCATCGCGAAAAATTTATTCAAAAAGGTGGACCCGATGGGGGCGATGGCGGCCGTGGAGGACATGTAATACTTCGTGCAAATTCGCAGCTATGGACACTGCTCCATTTAAAATATCGCAAACATGTTGTGGCCAGCAGTGGTGTGAATGGCGATGCAGCAAACATGACGGGGGCAGATGGCAAAGATGAAATTCTGGATGTGCCCCTCGGAACCGTGGCTAAAAATGCTGAGACGGGTGAAGTCATTTGTGAATTGAATGAAGACGGTCAGGAATTTATTTTGTCGCCTGGTGGCCGTGGTGGAAAAGGAAATGCATTTTTTGCAACGCCAACAAATCAGGCACCGCAGCATGCACAACCAGGCGAACCGGGCAAAGATGAGTGGGTTGTTCTTGAATTAAAACTTCTTGCAGACGTGGGTCTTGTTGGTTTTCCCAATGCCGGAAAATCAACGTTACTTTCGGTTGTATCAGCAGCCAAACCTAAAATTGGCGATTATCCTTTTACTACACTGACACCCAACCTCGGTGTGGTGTCATATCGTGACGGACTTTCTTTTGTGATGGCCGATATCCCTGGAATCATCGAAGGGGCGGCAGAAGGAAAAGGACTCGGTATCCGCTTCCTGAAACACATCGAGCGCAATTCGCTGCTCTTATTTTTAATTCCGGCCGACACAAACGACATCGGCAAAGAGTATCAGATTTTGCTTCATGAACTTCGAAAATACAATCCTGAATTACTGGATAAAAAACGCCTTTTGGCAATTTCAAAATCTGATATGCTTGATGAGGAGTTGAAAACTGAACTCAAAAAAGAGTTACCTCAAGAGCTTCCATCAGTCTTTATTTCGTCCATCACAAATCAAGGAATTGTCGAGTTGAAAGATCTCATCTGGAAAAGTCTTCATTGAGTTTGCATTTGCAAGATTAACAGTGAATCTGTCTCCTGGTGATAATAACATTTAGCGAAATTGCGGCCAAAGTGTCACAAAATTGGCTTTGGCAAAAAAATTGACAGCGTCACGTAATAATTGAAATACATTCCAATCATGGAGAATACCGATATCAAAGAAGAACTCGAAAACAAAGCTGAAGAGGTAAATACGGCCGGTTCGGCACCTGAACAGGCGATTAATGATGAGGTCGGAAAGTTGAAAGAAGAGCTGGCCGGCTCGAAGGATAAATTTATCCGTCTTTATT
Organism: uncultured Chryseosolibacter sp.; assembly: GCA_967728665.1. Taxonomy (GTDB): domain Bacteria; phylum Bacteroidota; class Bacteroidia; order Cytophagales; family Cyclobacteriaceae; genus Chryseosolibacter. The sequence goes on from CBQWHS010000630.1 coordinate 1,889, forward strand.
CCGAGTTTGAAAATTTCAGACGCAGAACCGCCAAGGAAAAACTTGAAATGGTTCAATCTGCGAATGAACAATTGCTTAAATCCCTCCTTCCTGTGGCCGATGATTTTGAACGCGCAGAAAAATCATTTAAGGACCAACCCGACTCAAATGCGGAAGGATTTTTCCTCATCCAAAACAAATTTAAAAAGGTGTTGGAGTTATATGGCGTTAAAACAATGCAGGTTGAAGCAGGCGCCGATTTTAACACAGACATTCACGAAGCAATTACGCAAGTTCCCGGACCTGAAAACATGAAGGGAAAAGTGGTTGACGTTGTTGAAAAAGGATATCTCTTAAACGATAAAGTAATTCGATTTGCAAAAGTAGTTGTTGGAAACTAATCCGATTCACAACAACTGATAATTCCAAAACATGAGCACGAAACGAGACTTCTACGAAATTCTTGGAGTAACAAAAGCTTCCACACCCGAGGAGATAAAGAAAGCTTACCGGAAGGTGGCCATTCAATTTCACCCTGACAAAAATCCAGACAATAAAGAGGCTGAAGAAAAATTCAAAGAGGCTGCGGAAGCGTATGAAGTCTTAAGCGATCCGGAGAAGAAAGCGCACTATGATCGATATGGCCATGCACGTCCGGGAAGTTATGGCGGTGGCGGTCAGCACATGAATATGGAAGATATTTTCAGTCAGTTCGGAGATATCTTCGGCGGTGGTGGCGGAGGAAGTCCTTTTGATAGCTTTTTTGGAGGTAGCACATCGCGAAACGGAAAACGTCAACGCAAAGGCTCGAACCTTCGAATCAAACTAAAGCTTTCGCTTGATGAAATTGCCAATGGTGTAGAAAAGAAAATTAAAGTTCATCGCCTCATAAAGGCGGAAGGTGTAACCTTCAAAACATGTCCTACATGTCAGGGCACAGGTCAGCTGAGAAAAGTGGTGAACACGATGCTCGGTCAAATGGTTTCTGCTACAACGTGTTCATCGTGCGATGGCTCTGGCCAGATTGTTGACAAGAGACCTGCCGGTGTCGATAGTTCCGGATTAGTTTCAAAAGAAGAAGTTATTTCGGTTAAAATTCCAGCTGGCGTTGCGGATGGTATGCAGCTTTCAATGGCGAGCAAAGGAAACGAGGCTCCCGGTGGAGGCGTTGCCGGCGATCTTCTTATCCTCATTGAGGAACAGGAGGACAAGCAACTTAAGCGCGATGGAAATAATCTGATTTATGATTTGTACATCAGTTTCATAGATGCAGCACTCGGCACAAATGTAGAAGTCCCTTCTGTAGGCGGTCGCGTTAAGATTAAGATCGATGCGGGGACACAAAGTGGAAAAGTATTACGTCTTCGCGGAAAAGGCTTGAAAGACATCAACGGCTACGAGACGGGCGATCAACTGAT
>CBQWHS010000631.1:0-3285 GCA_967728665.1 uncultured Chryseosolibacter sp.
CTCGGAATTGAATTGATGCTGAACGCTTCCAATCTTAATCTCGTTGCATTCAATCAACTCTACCCTTATTCGCTCGATGGGCAAATGTTCACTCTTTTCGTAATAATCATTGCCGTATGCGAGGCCGCGGTAGGGCTTGCACTTATCCTGCGCGTCTATCAATATTATCATACCTCCGTTCCCGGGGAGATAGCCGAACTAAAGGATTAGCAGTTGTGAGCCAACCATTTCTGAACAACGATACGTTTCTCCTTATCTGCACGTTGCTCGTGTTGTTCTTGCCATTATTGTCCTTCTTATTTTCATGGCTTACACCTGAACGCTATTCCTGGCTCGCCGGACTCAACGCGCCATTTGTAATGTTAGTTAGCACCGTATGCTCTTTTATCATTTTGATTTCCCAATGGAATCATGAGCCTCAAATTTTAATCGTAAAATGGTTTACGCTTGGTGCACTGGATTTCAACGCGAACATTGAACTAAGTAACACATCGTTGCTGATGATTACCATTGTATCTGGCGTATCGTTCCTGGTGCATTTGTACTCGGCTGGATATATGGTGCGTGATCAAAATGTAAAAAAATACTTTGCGCTCCTGGGCTTCTTTACTTTTTCCATGCAAGGAATTGTTCTCACTGACAATCTCCTCGTTTTGTTCATCTTCTGGGAACTCGTTGGTTTTTCATCCTACATGCTTATCGGTCATTGGAGCGAAAAACCTCTGGCTGGAACCGCCGCGCGAAAGGCATTTATTATGAATCGGATAGGTGATGCGGGTTTTCTGATTGGCTTGATGATAATCTGGGCTAATACCGGAACATTCAGCATCAATCAACTAAACGAATTTCATTCTGCAACGTGGAGTGGAACAGCGTCTCTTCTTATTTTCTTTGGAGTGATGGGAAAGTCAGCGCAATTCCCATTGTTTACCTGGCTTCCCGATGCCATGGAAGGGCCGACTCCGGTTTCAGCATTGATCCACGCAGCAACAATGGTGGCTGCTGGAGTTTATTTATGCGTTCGCCTGCATCCAATTTTTACTCCCGATACATTGTTCGTGGTCACATGCATTGGAATGATCACTGCGTTTATCGGTGCATTGTCTGCCTTATTTCAATTCGACATCAAACGTGTTCTCGCTTACTCTACCATATCGCAGCTAGGCCTGATGATGATGGCCATTGGCTTAGGGGTTGTCAATGCTGCATTACTTCATCTTTTCACTCACGCTTTTTTTAAAGCGTGTCTTTTCCTTTGTGCGGGATCTGTAATTCATGCTTTACATGAAGCCCAACTTAGATCATCCGGTCACCTCGATGTTCAGGACATCAGAAACATGGGCGGACTTCGAACCAAACTTCCAGTCACGTTTGTTGCATTCGCGATTTCGGCGGCTTCATTATCCGGCATCCCATTTTTTTCAGGTTTTCTCTCGAAGGAAGCAATACTTTCGGCAGCGTGGTCGGGATCTGGTTTTTTTTCGTGGATGTTTATCATTTCCATGCTGGGCGTTTCATTCCTAACAGTACTGTACACATTCAGGCTCACATGGTTTGTGTTTTTAGGTGAACCTCGCAAAATTTCTTCCCTCGATGTCAGAGAAGTGCCCATGATCATGCGCATTCCTGTCGTTATCCTCAGTGCGTTATCGCTATGGTTCGTGGTGTCCTGGAATCCATTTAATGCTACAGGATGGCTCTTATCAGAAGTTGGATATTCTCATTTTCCAGGACTGACAATTTTTTCCGCGTTGTGGATACTCATCGCAGTTACCATGGGATATTTTATTTTCCGGGCCGCCTATTTTTACAAAAACCGACTGCTCGAAAACGCATTTTTTGTTGATTGGTTCTATTCCAGTGTTGCCCTCAACGGAACTAACACGCTTGCAGCATGGGTGGATAATTTTGACAAGAAGATAATTGACCGAATGATTCACGGAAGTGCCTATGGACATGTCATTATTGCGCAGGTCACAGGATGGTTTGACAAAGCAATTATCGATGGCGGAGTAAATGCACTGGCCATGTTTGCCCGTACAATCGGGTCATTCACAAGATCATTTCAAAGTGGAAAAATCCAGCTTTATATTTTCTGGTCGATTTTTGCGCTGATAATTTTTCTAATTTGGACATTGAATTAAAACAGTTTTTGCAGACACGCCCTTGCGGCAACAGCTTCTAAAGAATAATGCAACAATATTTACTTTCTTCTTTACTGTTCGCCCCACTGATTGCTGCGATTGTTCTCCTGCTGACGCCTTCAACAAAGACAAATTTATTCCGGCTCATCTCATTAAGCACCAATGTTGTTCAGTGCATGTTGCTGGTCATTCTGATTTCGAATTATCACGCTGGCCCTAATCTTCAATTCGTTGAAAAAGCCTCCTGGATAAATTTGCAACTTGGTACATGGGGAACGCTGCAAGCCGAATATTTTATCGGTGTTGATGGGTTAAGTTTTCCATTGGTGTGCCTCAGCGTTGTAGTTATGCTGATTGCGACATTATCATCCTGGAATATCGACAAAAATGTAAAAGGGTATTTCGCGCTTTTGCTGATTTTAAATACGTCAATCCTCGGAAGTTTTACAGCACTTGATTTTTTATTGTTCTATCTCTTCTTCGAATTCATGTTGCTGCCCATGTTTTTCCTGATCGGGATCTGGGGTGGAGCGAAACGCGAATATGCATCGATCAAGTTTTTCTTGTATACATTACTCGGTTCGATCCTGATTTTGATTGTGCTGATTGGCCTGTACGTGTCGGTGCATGATCCATCATTCTCCGGAACGCTGGTGCATTCATTCAGCATGATCAACATGACTGATCCGGCTAACTTCATCTCAAATTCAATTTTCGATCCTAATAATCCATGGATGATCGGTGGGATACCCGCGCGCTATTGGGGTTTCCTGTTTTTGTTTTTTGGATTTGCAATCAAGTTACCAATGGTACCGTTGCACACTTGGCTGCCGGACGCGCACGTAGAAGCGCCCACGGCAATTTCTGTTATCCTTGCTGCGTGGTTGCTAAAGATTGGCGGGTACGGATTTCTGCGCATAGCCATGCCGATATTTCCGGAAGCCGCGATTCATTATGCCTGGCTCCTGGCGTTTTTCGGAGTCTTATCAATTATTTATGGGGCACTCGCTGCAACCGCTAGCAAAGACTTAAAACGACTGATTGCATATTCCTCTGTCTCGCACATGGGATTCGTTCTATTGGGCATTGCCTCAGTTACTATCGAAGGCGTAACCGGTGCTGTCTATCAAATGGTTAGTCA
>CBQWHS010000632.1:0-3284 GCA_967728665.1 uncultured Chryseosolibacter sp.
AGGTATGGATGCTCCAAAGGGAATGGGAATCGTAAATGACAAACTATATGTCACTGATATCGACAAAGTACATGAAGTCGATATTAAGTCCGGAAAAATTTCTAAAACTTATAAAGTACCTGGTGCCAAGTTCCTCAACGACATTGCAACTGATTCTGTTGGAAGAGTGTTCGTGAGTGACTCAGGAGCTGGCAAAATATCCGTAATCGAAAAAGGAAAATTATCAACGTACATGGAAAACTTAAAAGGTCCGAATGGATTGCTTTTTGCAAACGGTGCCTTCCTGGTTGCTCTGTGGGATGACAAGGCGCTTTGTACTGTTGATAGTGCTAAGCAATTGTCCGTAAAAACAGAGATCGAAAACCCTGATGGAATTGAAGCTATCAGCAATAACGAATATCTTGTTTCAAGCTGGAATGGCATGGTCAGCTATATCGGTCCGGATTGGAAGAAGACTCTTGTACTGGACACGCGAGCGGATTCGGTAAATGCCGCTGACATTGAATTTATTCAATCTAAAAATCTTTTGTTAGTTCCTGGTTTCTTCAAGAACAAAGTCATTGCTTATGAATTGACCAAATAAAACTGGCTAAACTCGTTATTCAAAAAAAAGGGGAACCAACGTTCTCCTTTTTTCTTGGGAAATTTTTTCCCGATGTGTTCGTTGATGATAACATCCGAAGCACACAAGCATCTGCCTTGTTATATATACACTTTTTGCTTCATTCTTGACAAAGGCGATTCATCACTCTGCAAACATTCTACTTGCTCGCCAGCTATTTATTGAGAATAGCGCGCGCATCTTTTAAAGCCGGCATTGAATTTTATTAACCGTATTAACTCTTGAACCTGGATTATGCAAACCCTGGAAGTCCACCTTACTGCGCTTTTTGAAAGCATGCCGGGAAAGAACTTGTTAATACATCCCAATCCTCCATTTTTTACCATAAGCGCTATCAGTAACTCGTATTACAAAGATGCCGGCATCAATCGAAAAGAATTTCTGGGAAAACCTCTCGCGCACTTGATACATGAAGATCAACGGTCGACCGGTAGTGCTGAACGGAAGATATTAGAATCACTGGCACTTGCTTACGATACGCATGAATCGAATCATGTATTCATTGAAGACGAAGAAGGCCAACACTATAAAATCGAGCACACCCCGGTAATATCGTCTGATGGTGAACTGATTTACATACTTCATCAGAGACGACTCGTAAAGAAATTAGAGAATCGTGCTATCGATAATGACACACTGACAAAATCAATTGACGACAACGACTCTATTATGGGCATCCTTATGCAAGCTCCATTTGCGTTTGGGATACTGAAAGGTGCAAACTTTGTGTTGGAATCAGCCAATATTCAAATGCTTGAACTTTGGGGAAAAGGCGATGAAATTATTGGAAAACCTATCCTTGAAGGATTGCCCGAGCTTGTCGGTCAACCATTTCCTCAGTTATTGCAAAACGTATATCGAACAGGAGTTGAATTTCATGGATACGAAACGAAAGCGCGATTACGAAAAGAAGGCAGACTTACTGACAGTTACTTTAACTTTTCATATGCACCCATAAAAAATTCCAGTGACGAAGTAGAAGGAATTCTGATGGTGGCTACAGAAGTAACAAACCTTGTCAAAGCAAGACAAAATTTAGAAGAAAGTGAGAAACGTTACCGTGACCTGATCGACAGTGCAACAGTAGCAACGGCAGTCTACGTTGGCGAAAACATGGAGATTCGTCTGGCGAACGATGCGATGATAAAATTGTGGGGTAAGGATAAAACAGTAATTGGACGACCTTTGATGGAAGCAATTCCTGAATTGAAAGGCCAGCCATTTATTCATTTGTTGAAAGACGTTTATAAGACAGGCATCACATACAATTCAACTGAAGACAGAGCCGACTTAGTGGTCGATGGCAAAAAGCAGACTTTCTATTTCAATTTCACGTACAAAGCTCTTCGCGATTCAGGAGGTCAAATCTACGCCATCCTGAACATGGCAGTTGATGTTACCGAAATAATTTCGTCCAAAAATAAATTATTAGAGACCGAGGAAAGATGGCGAATCGCTCTTGACTCTGCGGAGTTGGGCACATGGGATTTTTATCCTGAGACTGGCGAGGTCATATGTTCGTCACGCACAAAACAATTCTTCGGAATCACTGATTCAAATCCCAACCCAACACCGGAAGAACTGATTGCAGCCGTTGATGAGCATGAGCACAACCGCTTACGGGAAGAAATCAAACATGCCTTAACTAATCCAACGCAAGGAAATTTTCGGATTGAATATGAAATAACGCGAGTCAACGACCTAAAACGTAGGTGGCATCGCGCAACTGGTCATGTTTTCTTCGATGAGAATAAGAAACCGTATCGATTGACCGGCACGTTGCTTGACATCACAGAAAACAAGCGTATTGAAGAGGCGTTGGAAGAAAGAGTGCTTCTGCGAACCGTTGAGCTTCTGGAAGCGAACCAAAAACTTGAACGATCCAATCACGAACTGGAGCAATATGCCTACGTGGCAAGTCACGATTTGCAGGAACCGTTGCGAAAAATACTTGTCTATTCCGATTTACTAAAAACTAATCCTGCTTTGACTCAAGGCCTGGATGCAACCAGGATTGAAAAAATTTCTGCATCTGCGCAACGCATGTCGCATCTTATTCAGGACCTGTTGAATTTCTCTCGTTTATTGAAAAGCGAAAATCTTTTTACCACGGTGAAATTGAACGAAGTTGTACAGGATGTTGTCGATGATTTTGAATTAAAAATTCAGGAAACAAAAGCCAGAATTAAAATAGCGCAGCTCCCTGAAATTGAAGCCTCGCCGCAGCAGATGAGCCAATTGTTCCATAACCTCATCAGCAACGCGCTAAAATTCCGAAAGGACGATCAGACACCAATTATTATAATTTCATCGAAGCTGATGGACAAAAAAACCATCCTCAAATTTAAAAGCCTGAACTCAGATGTTGACTATTATTGCATTTCAGTGCATGACAATGGCATCGGATTCAATGAAAAATACCTTGAACATATTTTCGAAATATTTAAACGGTTGCACACAAAGCTAAATTACGAAGGCACCGGAATAGGATTGGCGCTCTGCAGAAAAATTGTAAGAAACCATCAAGGTGAGATCTTTGCAGAATCGGAGGAAGGGAAGGGAGCAAAATTCAGCATAATTATTCCTGTAAAACAACTCAATGTTAGTAAATAATACCTAGCTGGGTTGCTCACTACGTTGCCAGTATGCGATAATTTGTTTT
>CBQWHS010000633.1:0-3275 GCA_967728665.1 uncultured Chryseosolibacter sp.
GGTGCAATAATGCTTAATTCCGAACTGAGATGACCTGAACCGTTCCCATCCAATCAGACTACTATAGTAATCCTGGAAAGTAGAAACGCCCGTGCGCGGTTGACCCAACCAGAAAGCAGGTTCGATCAGCGCAACCACACCAGCATCGGCCATCGCTTGATAGTCGTCCGTGGTGCGGGAGGTCATGTGAACATGAGGATCAAAGAATTTCATCCCTTTGATACTTTCCAGATAACGGGGCACCTCTGTACGAGGTTGGAGGTCTTTTTCCGTAAGGTCACCACTACAACACATATTTTTTCATTTAAAGTCTAACCGTTTCTTCTTTGCAAAGATGACCGATTCTTAGGAATTACGCTCCCAATTTTTTTTGCGATGTCCGTCCATGTAATACCACTTTTTACGATACCGTGGAGTTCCGCATTTTTTTCAACCAGCTCACGCGCTGGAGCATAACTACTTTGAACGCAGGCCAATGCTGCGGCTTCCCGTTCAACGGTACGTTCTGAAAATGCAATGCGCATTATGTCCGGAAAGTTCTTTCCATCAATGAATTTTCCAACACACCGCCATAGTAGGGGATGAACGGTGCGATGAGCGGCCCATCGTTCATGGGCATAATCGATCAGGGTATTAGCCAGGCTTTGATTTGCGCGTTCATCCAGGTTTATAATTTGATGAATCGGTTTTTCTGTAAAAATGGCCTTCAGCACCAATTGATTCCAGGCTGCCTCATCGAGGTTTTCCGAGGGATATGGATTATTGCACATAATCGATTCAAGCACATCGCCAATATTACTGCGAATACCTTCCGCACAGCGTTCCCGCCACATCACCGGATAAGCAAGCAATGGCAACGCAGAATATAGGGCTACTTGTTCATTCATTTCCGCGATTGGAAATAAGCTCTCTATGGATCGGAAATATTTATCTTTATCGGATACGTTCAGATGCATCAATAACCAAACTCTGCACAAGCGGTCGATTGCCCAATACTGAATCGTCAGATGAGGACGGATGAGTTGAAGTTCGTTGATTTCTCCTTCGGTTAGAACAACGGGCTGCTTTCCTGTCTTGCGAGTTGTTGCTGCAAAGGCAACTCTAAAATTCTGAATATTCTCGTCTTCGCTAATCAGGGTAGCCTTTCCGGTCAGCCACTGCCAGGTATCGGCAGACACACGATCCTCTATACAATGAGCTAGTTTCGATCTAAGGTATTTTTCGTTGTACGTGAACACGTCGCTATTAATCCTCTCATCAGTTGCATACATGCACAAATCTAACTAAAACTAAAAATAAAAGACAGGACAGATTTTCGCTGACTTTATATGATAGTGCTAAAAGGCAGGTTATTCGTTGCTGGGATTCGTTAGCAGCGTTTAAGAATTTGATAGACTTGGATAAGATTTGATCTATTAGCGTGCTCCAATTTGAAATGCCCACCCACGATAAGAAATCGACTGAATCGCTCCAGAGACATATCATACTCATACTCCGGATGGGTGCGGGCGATGTTCCATTGACATGTTATTCAAATTGTCTCGATGTAAAAAATCCACGCCGATCCCAGAGGGATCTAATGTTGGTAGCACGAGCCGATAGAAACGCAAGCGAGCCACGGAGAATATTAATCGAGGTATGAAAGTTCATGGCTCGTAATGTACCATCTGATTTCAATGTGCACCTTCAATTCATTATCTTATAATTGCTTCATGATCAAAACCACTTTTGCACAAGTCATAAATGGCACTGCATTTGATTAAGATCATAGTTGGCTCGCGAAAAGACTTTTCCTTGTAACACCTATTTCATTTTCGTTTTACTACAGTCAAACGTATTCCATAATTGATCAAGACTTTTCCAGACGTTGTCTGTCAATGGCCTTGGCGATATTTCATAAAACAGGTAAGTCATGTTTTTATCTCCGCACAATTTCAAATGAACAATGCAATTGAGTGTCATTGGCTTCTGCTCCATATAATCCAGCATATCAATTGTCCCTGAGAAAGTTTGCAAGTCTTGCTTATCTGTGTGTATTTTTTTTATGGAGGCCTTGACCGGTACCAACTTTTCCGCTGGTATTTTTCGCTTCTCAATATTTCTGCCCACCAGTCCGTTGTAGTATGCGGTTAGATTTTTTTCGATCGTCTGCGAATTGGTTTCAGGTTTGCCTTCGAGGAACCATAAAAATGCATAGGTCCAGTATTCATTGCTCTTGACATCTGACCAGCCCGGAGCAAAACGTATATCTTCAACTCCTTTGTAGGGAATAGAGGGAGCAAATTCTATTGGAATTCCAAAACGTTCAACTCCCCACCCTTCGGGAACTGCAAGTGTATAAGAGGGGACATATTTTTCTGCATTAAATTCACTTGCCGGAGTTTGTGAGCATGCGCTCAATACAATCAGCATTAGAGCACCGATCAAGAATTTTTTCAATTGCATATTGGTAGTTAATTTTTATTTGATTTTGTCGATTTTAAATAAAGTTTACTCATGACGGATAGCGTCAGATGGGTTCGCGCATGCGGCCTTAAATGACTCGAGCAAAACAGTGAAGACCGTTACAGAAAGGATTAGCAAACATGCCCATGCATAAAAAACATATCCGATTTCTGCCCTATAGACGAACGTTTCCATCCACGCACGAATCGCGATCAACGCAATCGGGATGCCGACTACGAATGAGATCATCGCGAGCTTTATATAACGTGATGTAAGCAGCAGAAGAACCTGAATGGTTGATGCTCCGAGAACTTTGCGTATACCGATCTCTTTTGTTTTTTGTTCGGCTGTAAAAGATGCAAGTCCAAATAGACCAAGACAGGCAATGAATATCGCAATCACTGCGAGGAAAACAAAGAGCTTGCCCATTTGGCGCTCTGCCTGATAAAGTCTACCGAACTCTTCATCCATAAACCAGTATTGAAATGGCGTTGCGGGATAAATTTGTTTCCAGCGATTCCACAGTCCTGCAATCACTTCTTCAAAGTCTTCACCTGAAAGTCTTATATACATCATCTCGGATGTTTTAGGATTTGCTGTAAGTGCAATCGGACCGATTGGTTTTCGTAATGAAGCATAGCTGAAATCTTTTACCACGCCTATCACTTTATGCTTTGTTCTCACCGGAACCATCTCTCCCTTGTTCTCATAAAAAGTTGTTACTTCTGCCTGGAGCCCTAAAACATTTTCAGCTGTTATGCCAAGCGATCGTACCGCTTGTTCATTGATAATAAGAGCAGACGTATCAGCAGGATTGTCAATGGAAAAAT
>CBQWHS010000634.1:0-3273 GCA_967728665.1 uncultured Chryseosolibacter sp.
GAGAAGCGCCTGAATGCCATGTTTTCTCAGCTCTTTCACAATTAGCTTCTTTTCGAGAATGAATTTTTCTGCGGTTGTCTTGTGATAAACCGAACGCAGATCATCCGCAGGTTTATCGGCAAGCTTCTTGATCTCCGTATTTTCAAAGAAGATTACGACCAACAAATGAATTTTTGCCAATGTTTGAAAGTAAGGAAGCTGACGTCGTAACGCATACATCGACTCAAAATTGGTGTACAGGAGCAACAGACTTCGTTGAGTAATTTTTCGCCGGATGTAATTGTGTACAATGGAAAAATCTGTTTCGCGGTAAGCTGTTTTTTGATTGTAGAGAACTTCCAGAATTTTTCCCATCTGGTTGCTATTCCGACTGGCTGGAAGTAAAACGCCAATTTTATCTTGAAAGGTGAGCAGACCAGCTTTGTCAGATTTCTTAATGGCAATATTGGAAATAACCAATGTGGCATTGATCGCATAATCCAGTAGGCTCATTCCATCGAAAGGCATTTGCATGACGCGGCCTTTATCAATCAGACTATATACTTGCTGTGAACGTTCATCCTGGTAATGATTTACCATCAGATGTTGTCTGCGAGCAGTAGCTTTCCAATTGACGGTGCGAATGTCGTCTCCACTCACGTACTCTTTGATCAGTTCAAATTCCATGTTGTGTCCGATTCGCCTGATCTTTTTTATTCCGGTTTCAACGAGTCGATTGGAAATCGCCAGTAATTCATACTTGCGCATTTGAATGTAAGAAGGATAAACCGGCACCATCTTATCATTCGAGAATCGAAACCTGCGCGACAAAATTCCGAGTGGCGTGCTAGCGAAAACATTCACGGACCCAAACGAATATTCGCCTCTTTTTACTGGCCGAAGACTGTAACTGATGGATTTGGATTCACCGGATGGAATTGCGGTATAGAAGCTTATGTCTCGTCTTTGAAATTGGTGCGGAATCTCATCAATTACACGGAGTGATGCAGTAAACGGGTACAAATTTTCCAGTCGAATAGTTAACTCGTTTTCATCTCCATTCGAAAGTTTTTCAGGTGTAACCCGTTCTGCGGTCAATCCTTTTCGGGTACGAAACAAGAGAATGATGTCGGTGGAGACCAGCGCAATGCCAATGAAAAAAAGAATTTTTGGAATGATGACGAAGTCACCAAGAATAAAAGTAAGAATGAAACATCCTGCTACGATGCCCGCCAGAATGAAGAAACGATTATTGAGATATAGAGTCCGGACAAAGTTCACTATCGCGGCACTTCAATTTTGTCGATGATCTGTTTCACCACTTCATCTGTAGTTATTCCTTCCATTTCTTTTTCAGGAGTTAGCATAACGCGATGACGCAATACCGGGGTTGCCACCGTCTTGATATCCTCGGGCGTAACAAAATCGCGACAATGAATTGCGGCAAACGCTTTTGAGCTATTTAATAATGCCACAGATGCTCTTGGAGATGCGCCCAGGAACAGGGAAGAATTTTTCCTTGTCTCATGAATGATCTCGCTGATGTAGCGTATGATATTTTGTTCGATGTGCACTTGTTGCACAAGGCCTCGATACTGCCGGATATTATCGGCGTTCAAAACGGAATTAACATCTTTGGTTGGCGCAATTCCCTGGCGTTGATGATGACCCGCGATGATCGATACCTCCTCTTCAAGATTCGGATAGCCAACAATAATCTTGAAAAGAAACCGATCAAGCTGGGCCTCTGGTAAACGATACGTTCCTTCGTGTTCAATCGGGTTTTGTGTTGCCACAACGATGTATGGAGCCTCAAGCTTGTACGTGGTTCCATCCACCGTTACCTGTCGTTCCTCCATCACTTCAAACAAAGCCGATTGTGTTTTCGCTGGAGCGCGATTGATCTCATCGATAAGAACAATATTTGAAAAAATCGGCCCGGCTTTAAATTCAAACTCGGATTTTTTAACGTTGAAGATGGACGTTCCGAGCACATCCGATGGCATCAAGTCTGGCGTAAATTGAATGCGCGAGAAGTTTACAGAGATTACTCTCGAAAGGAGTTTCGCGGTAAGCGTTTTTGCAACGCCCGGCACTCCTTCAATCAACACATGCCCATCCGCTAATATGGCGGTGATCAGCAAGTCGATCATTTGTGACTGTCCAACAATCACTTTTCCAATTTCTTCTCTAACCTTCGTAAGGCTCTCATTCAATGCGTTTAAGTCAACGCGATTGGTAAATACATTATCCTGCATAAGTGGTGGTTCGTCGAAAAGTCCTGGAAAAAGAGATCACGCTCTACGGATTCTCGCGTTTCCCTCAGCCTTATATTATCGAGGCAAAATAAGAATATTCCGAATACCGATAGTGGTTATGTCGCTTTGAACGAAGAAGAATTGGGAAACTGAAAAGTCTACTTCAGACTTGCCACGCTGCGGAGCTTGTGATCTTTTATCACATTGATTTTTGGCAAAAGCTTCTCCCTGGTTTTTGCATCGTATTTCCCTTCCAGCAACGTAAGGAAAATAACTTTTGAAAATTCATCGAGTCGGTTTGAATAGTAGAGCATGCTGGCCCGTTCAAGGTGATCAATTGTTTTATAAAGATCGTGGTTGTTGTATGCCTTAACAGCGCTATTAAAATGCAATAATCCGAGAAGCCCTTCAAGATTCACCTGGTGGAAAAGTGAATTGCTAAATTGATAGTAATACTTATTCGATTTTGCGCCCGTAAAATTTTGTGATTGGTATTGGGTGATCCTTTCAGCGATCTCTTTTTTATCTGAGATAAAACCGTTCACAGGATCCGTTGTTTCAAGTAGAATCGTTTGAGCCCCAATTTCGACTGTCAGGAAAATATGATAGCTCGTTTCAAAAACGCCATATTTAAAATTGAGCTGCTCAAGTGCCAGCGCATACAATGCTGTTGCCGTTAGGCAATTATACTTTCCATTAATAGCGAGGTCATTGAATGAGGCAGCTTCATCAAAATTTCTTAAAAACTTTCCATGAACTTTCGTGAACACGAATCTCAAATACTCCTCATTTGATGTGAAAAATTTGCGGCTGGTACTGAGCTTTGAGAAAAATTTTACGAAGGACTGGTTGTCGGCACTTTCCGGTTTGTCGAGCGTTGAATAAGCATGAAGGTAATGATTGACAATAGGATTGACTGCAGGTAACGGCCTTGAACCGTTCGCGATGCAAAGAACTGGCAGAAAAAAAATCAACACGATGAATCTCATGTTACGCCAATATTATCAATGTGTTAACAAATTTAAACTTCTGATAA
>CBQWHS010000635.1:0-3269 GCA_967728665.1 uncultured Chryseosolibacter sp.
TATCGTTACATCGTGGACGACATGACACGCGCAGAAAATGTAGACCTGGCGTTTGATATCTACGGAGTTTTTAAACACCGGTTTGATCAGCGAATGAAGTACGTAACTACAACATTGGTTAACGAAAATTTTGACTACAGCAAAGATGAGTTTTATGAAACTGACCGCGACAAAGAAGCATGGGCAAAAAACGAAACTGAGTTAAATGATGTTTGGAGAAAGATCATCAAGAACCAGGCATTGAGTCTCAAGCTTGCCGGCAAGTCCAAAGAGGAGATTACCAAAGTTTTGAAAGAAAGATATGAGCGCCTTGTAAAAAGCTACACGCGTGATGTAAACGCTGAAGACGTATTCAGCATGTACATGAATAGCATTACTGAGTCGTATGATCCGCACACAAATTATTTTTCACCAGCTGCCGCAGACAGATTCAAACAAAGTATTAGCTTATCGTTAGAGGGTATTGGAGCGCGTCTTCAACCAGACAACGATTACACAAAAGTGGCTGAAATTATCCCCGGCGGACCAGCAGACAAGAGCGGTTTACTTCATGCAAATGATAAAATCATTGCTGTGGCACAGGGAGATAATGAAATGGTGGATGTGATTGGATGGCGACTTGACGATGTTGTTAAACTTATCAAGGGACCAAAAGGAACTAAAGTCCGCTTAAAAATCCTTCCTGCTGAAACCGGGGTTAACGGCACTTCACACGATATTGAACTCATCCGCGATAAGATAAAACTTGAAGATCAGCAAGCAAAAAAAGACATGATCCATTATCAAAAAAATGGTAAAGACTTGAAGCTTGGTGTGATTACCCTTCCTAGTTTTTATATGGATTTTGATGAATATCAGAAAGGCAATCCAAATTATACGAGCACGACCAGGGATGTTCAAAAGTTGATCAAAGAATTGCAGACTACCGGCATCGATGGTCTTGTTCTTGACTTGCGAAACAATGGTGGTGGTTCCCTGGCCGAAGCCATTGACCTCACTGGAATCTTCATTAAGAATGGTCCTGTAGTACAGGTTAAAAATTCTTCCAACCGCGTTGAAGTTGGCGCTGACGATGATCCGCAGGTTGTTTATAATGGTCCGCTGGTGGTGCTCACAAATCGTTTCAGTGCTTCAGCTTCAGAAATTTTTGCTGGCGCGATTCAGGACTACCATCGTGGAGTCGTAGTTGGTGAATCAACTTATGGGAAGGGTACTGTTCAAACCGTTATCGATCTCGATCGCTTCATTAATGATCCTAAAAATGAAGTCGGACAGCTGAAATTGACATTTCAGAAATTCTATCGTGTCACTGGAAGTAGCACGCAGCATAAAGGTGTTACACCCGATGTGAAACTTCCTACTGCGCTAGACCCTGAGCAGTTCGGTGAAAGCTCAAGTCCAAGTGCATTACCGTGGGATGAAATTCGCGGAACATTTTATCAAAAAACTCCTGTCATTAACGACAAGGTTATCGCGAACTTGAATAAATCGTATACAGAGCGATTGAAGTCAGATCCAATCCTTACGAAGTTTGTTGATGAAACCGCAGTGACGAAAAAGAATTTAACAGACACACGCGTTTCATTAAATGAAACGATTCGCAAGAAGGAAATGGAGGAAGCTGAAAAGAAGGCAGCTGGCGCTAAGCTCAATACGAAAATTCAAAGCAAAGAAGGGATTAGGTCAAGCGATTTGCATGAGCTTGATGATGAATACCTGCGCGAAGGATTGTTCGTACTTGGAGACCTGATTGTTTCCAAGATCGGCTGATCGAAAAAAAATATTTCTGACACCCATTTTTGTGTAAACTTAAATGGGTGTTTTTATTTTGTTCAATTGAAGTCAATTACTCTTGGCCGGGAGCCGGTTTTTCGATTCCTCCAAGCGTAAAAAAATCAACTGATTCTTCATTTTATTCCTTATTTTGGTCGCTATTCTGTATTAATGCATGAGTGAAGAACTTCTTAAGGCGATCATTCAACTTTTTGCAATCGTAGCGCGCGAACGGATAACGGAAGACGAGCGAACCAATGTAAAAGAGTTCCTCAGTCTCCATCTTAATCGTGAGGCCACAGCCTACTATCTGAAACTCTTCGATGAGCTAAGCCACTCACATAAAATTGAAAGCGCTACTGACCTCAGCAGCCTGGACGTAGACACGCAACAGTTTGTGGACGATTGGGCCAAGATCATGCACATCGTAAAACAGGTGAATCAGGCGTTGACGATGCAGCAGAAAATGGTGATGGTGATCAAGATCATCGAGCTTGTGTATGCTGACGTCGACATTTCTGATCGGCAGGGAAACCTGATCTTTTACATAGGGCAAGCGTTAAAAATTCCGAAGAGCGACATGCAGGCGCTAAAGAGTTTTGTGACTGGCCAGGACATAGACGAATTAGCGTCCAAGAATGTATTGATAATTGATGAAGGCTCGGGCGATAACGTTTATCCAGGCCCTCGGATCGTCGAGAAAAACCTGACTGGTTTGATTGCTATCCTGCGCGTTCCGGATGCAGAAACGTATTTCATAAAGTACCTTGGCATAACAACACTTTATCTTAACAGTATCCTGTTAAAAAGCCGAAAGGTTGATATTTTCCCTACCGGTAGTACAATTCGTGGTGACAAGATCGAGTCAATTTATTACAGCGATGTTGTTGGCAGATTCCTAACGGGCGAAAGCCAGGCATACGTCACGTTTTCAGCTGATCATTTGTTCTACCACTTCAAAACAGGTAGAGCTGGATTGCAAAACGTAAACATTGCCGAGCAGGGAGGAAAACTTATCGGGCTGATGGGTGCGAGCGGCTCTGGCAAGTCTACTTTGCTCAATGTGCTCAACGGCTCTGAAAAACCTTCGAGTGGACGCGTCTTGATCAATGGGATTGATATTCATCAGCATCCAGATAAAGTTCAAGGAATCATTGGCTACATTCCCCAAGACGATTTGCTGATTGAAGATTTGACTGTCTTCGAGAACTTGTATTATGCAGCACGCCTTTGCTTCGATCATTACACGCAAGCCGAGACCGTCAAACTTGTCGAGCAGGTTTTGCTGAACCTTGGCTTAACAGAAATAAGAAATCTGAAAGTAGGATCGCCTCTTCAGAAAACGATTAGCGGGGGGCAACGAAAGCGACTAAATATTGGACTCGAATTATTGCGCGAGCCTGCAATACTATTTGTGGACGAGCCGACCAGTGGCCTCTCGTCTCGCGATTCAGAAAATATTATGGATTTGCTGAAGGAATTATCCCTTCGCGGCA
>CBQWHS010000636.1:0-3266 GCA_967728665.1 uncultured Chryseosolibacter sp.
AATGGTCGCAAGCAATGCCATCGCATACTGTATCGTATTCAGTCCGACTACTTCATCTCCACCAAGAAGGTGCGCCTGTTTTGCCCGAAAGAATTCACTTACGAACCGCACCAGATAATAGCTTAAACCGGAAAAAATAAATATGCTACCTGGCGTTTTTAGAAAGCGAGGTGAATAATAGATCAATACAATCGACAACATGCACCCGATGCATTCATACAATTGGACTGGGTGTAAAGCAACACTTCCCCCGTTCCAATTATATGTAACGGACCAAGGCAACTCGCAGATTGTGCCATGACAACATCCTGCGATCAAGCATCCAACGCGTTGAATAGCCATGCCGGCTGGAAGCACATATGCATACGCATCGAGCATCACGTTCCCCAAACCATAAATTTTTCGAAGAAGAAGAATTACAGGAACACTGAATAACAGTCCTCCAAGCATGCTTGCTCCAATGTGTTGCTGAATTAATTGGTTCTGAAAAACCAATCGCCATTCAATTGGCTTTAATGTTATAAACGTGCAGCCGATAATGAATGCGATCAATCCTGTTACGTAGATCAGTGTCCATGGAATTGTTTCAAGCTTTCGCTTCTTGCCTGCCCTCACGAGAATGCCGACAGCTGAGAGGATCGCCAATCCATAAAAAAAATTATATGAAAATATCCCTTGGTGCTGTAAGGAGATTTCCATTTTAAATCACTTTAAGTTTTGTTCAAAATGGCAGACCTCAAGAAACCTTTGGCTTAATAAGCGAAAGGCACGCTCTGCATCATACTGCGGATTGTTTTCACAGTGGTTCCAGATCTTATCGCACTGGAGTTGCAGCCTGTTGTAATTACTCTCATTCTGAAGCCAATTCTCGATAATTTCAAAAGGGGCGTTCTGTGAAATATGTTCTTGGATGAGAACGAAGTTTAAAATATTTATCATGAAATACTTTTTAGTTAGGGACAGGTCTGATGAAGGTAATGCTTTGCAAGGGTTTATTTAATAATTGTTGCAATATTTTGTCACTTCGCTGTGTCTTGAAGATCCCGTTACCGAATTATGGCTAGCTAATATTGGCGAGGAACTACACCAATCATGTTTTTTTTTGAGAAGATTTGGCGTTTCGTGTTCCTAATGTTCACAACAGTTTCGCTTCTCAGGATGTTGGGTGAAAGTGGTTCGGAATGAATGGTTTTAAGTCTAGCGCGATGTGCCACTTCGGATATTTCAAATACAAAATTTTATTCCGTGTTTGAAATCACGGAAGCGCAACCTATTTACCTCGGCTCTTTTCCAATTCATCCCACATGTTTTCTGGGATGTCTTCAAGATGACTGAACTCTCCTCCGCTGCGAAGCCATTCTCCACCGTCAATTGTAATTACTTCTCCATTTACATATGATGAAAAATCAGACATGAGATATGCAGCGAGGTTTGCAAGTTCCTGATGTTCACCGACTCGTTTCAACGGAACACGTTCTGCGGGATCAAATTTTTTCACGAGTTCACCCGGCAACAGGCGACTCCATGCACCCTCAGTCGGAAATGGTCCTGGCGCGATTGCGTTACTTCGGATATTATATTTGGCCCATTCAACTGCGAGAGAACGTGTCAATGCAAGCACCCCCGCTTTTCCACAAGCAGATGGCACAACGTAGCCTGAACCTGTCCAGGCGTAAGTTGTAACGATATTAAGAAAAACGCCAGGTTGTTTTTTTGAAATCCAATTTTTCCCTGCGGCAAGTGTTGTGTAGTACGTTCCTTTCAATACGATGTCCACTACGATATCGAACGCGCGATGAGAAAGTCTTTCCGTAGGAGAGATAAAATTTCCGGCTGCATTATTCAGAACTCCATGGATTTGTCCGAATTCTTTTTCGGCCGATTTTATCACGTTGTCAATCTCCTCATATTTTCTAATATCACATGGAATAGCTAAAACTTTTCCACCAGTCTGATCAATCAGTTCTTTTGCGCTCTGGTCCAGAACTTCTTTCTTTCGACTCGTGATGACCAAGTTCGCACCGAGTTCCAAAAAATATTTTCCCATTGATTTTCCGAGGCCTGTTCCACCGCCGGTAACGATGAGAGTTTTATTTTTGAGTGCATCAGGTTTCAACATTCCTTCCATAGGGGAGAATTTAGAATCGAAATTTAGGATTTATGTTTCAAAATCCTATTTCATGGAAGGTTAAATGCCCACAAGGATAAATGCTCCCCAATAAAATGGTTGGGGAAATTTTTGTTTTAATTTTTGCTGCGCAATTCGAAAAGCAGTTGGCGTATCCTTGGCTTTCAGCCGTTCTTCATAGAAGAAAGTCATCAACTCTTGCGTTGCGGCATCATCCACGCTCCACAAGCTCATGATGAGATTTGTTGCGCCAGCCAATTTAAAAGCCCGTTGAAGTCCATAAACACCTTCTCCATTTTTTATTTCACCCAAACCTGTTTCGCAGGCCGATAGTACAACAAGATCCGTTTCATCGAGTGTGAGATTCATTGCTTCGTATGCCGTCAAGATTCCATCATCGCCTGCACCGTTCACGGGAACTCCGGTTTTCAAAAACGACTCAGCTCCAGCTAGAATTAATCCTGATTTAAGAAGCGGATTCGGAAAATACGAGATTGTATTTCCAGTTGTGTTAAGCGTTTCCTCCTCTTCAAGAAAATAGCCGTGTGTTGCAATATGGAGCAACTCCGGATTTTTCAATGTTTTGACAACATCTTCTGAAGCGTTTTGTTCGATGTAAATTTTTGGGTTTTTGGCGATGGCAGAAATTTTCTGGATTTCGATTTGTGTTCCGGGCAATGAGGCAATCCCACCTTCGCCCCGCATGTAACGCAACAATCCACCCCGCAGACTTCTGGTAAGATTGGCGTTACGAGTTATAGAGCGTGAGTTCCCGTCATCGGCCTGCGTGCCCGTTATAAAATTGAATTTCGGAAATCCGATAAGTACGGATGATTGACTTTGTGATTTCGCCACTTTACGGTCGACAATCTCACGGGTGTTCGTAATTAATCTAATGTCAAAAACATCAATCAAGAATTTCCCATCAGGGGTTTTGATCGTATTTAAATTAATCTGATTGTAGACTCCATCGGGCGAAAAATAGATGCGCGTCACACCTTTTGGTTGTAGAAAATCGAAAATTGGTTTGAAGAAATTGTCAAATGATCGGTTGTCTTCCAGTGTAAATTTTATTGAGTTCCGGTAGAAATTCAAAAGTTTGTTTTCCAGGTCGTGCCCGTTGTCCAGCAGGACAACC
>CBQWHS010000637.1:0-3263 GCA_967728665.1 uncultured Chryseosolibacter sp.
TGTCGGGGCCGTGCCATCCCATCATAATAAAATTATTTTTTGTATTGGGATTCTCTGTAAAGAAGATCTCATTCTTTGTGAGTGGCTTGAATTCAGGAACAGGGTACTTTACAAACGGATCAAAATCTGAAGCCTTCCAGCTTCCAAATACTTCCTCGGTTTTTTTAAATACGATGTTGTGATCTGCATCGCCCGCGATTACCAGGATTGAGTTATTCGGATAATAGAACTTATTTTGAATTGTCCGCATTTTTTCGGTGGTCGCCGTAAGAATGACATTGTGATCTCCGATAACATTTTTTCGGCTGTAAAGATCTCCCCATAGTTTATGCTGAAGATCGTTGTATAGCCAAAACGTTGGTTGGGATTCAGCGCGTTGAAATTCTCCATCAACAACAGGATTCTCATTCTTCATTTCTTTTTCATCGAACAGTGGCGAACGAATGGCAGAGTTCATGAATGCCAATCCTTCATTGATAAACTTTTTGTTCAACGTGAAATAATAGTTGACACGTTCTTCGGAAGTCGTTCCATTCCACTGCATTCCCAACTCGTTGGTGCGATCTAAAAACGCTTCCTGGTTTGGAATGTCTTTGTTTGCTTTGAAGAACATGTGCTCATACAAATGCGAAAGACCGTTGTATTCAGGTGGCTCAGTGTAGGAACCGTTTTTCACACAGATCTCGACGGTGATTAGTGGGACGGTTTTATCTTCGATCACCAAAACTTCCAGACCATTGTTAAGTTTGGTGAGGAAAAAATTGGAAGGAAGTTTTTGGGCATACGATTCAGCCATGAATAGTAATGCCATAAGAAATAATATGGGTTTTTTCATAAAGAGGTTTGAATAAGGAATATTAAGCTATTCAAACTTACCAATATTCCAAAACTCAGTATGATAACTTTCGTCGAAAAAACATGCGTTAATCTGAAACCTTTTTTTCCAGGTATACCAGTTGTCCATGATGATAACTAGTATGATTCGTCCGGTTAATAATAATGTTCAGTTTGTTACGATGCGGCTCTTTCGAAAACGCCTCTTCTGTCACAGCCGTGTGTTTGCCAAACCAATCTGCTGGAGACATTTTAGAAAATTGTTCGTTCAATTTTGTGTTGACGGCACTCCACTGAGTTTTTAATTCAGTGATCGATGGAATGTTGGGAACGGACTTATCCGGTACTTCTAAAAATATTTTGGAAAGTTGTGGATACATCTTCTCCCCTAAACCAAGTAACGGAAAGAGAGCATCGCTAACAGCAAGAAGGTGTCCGAAAATGTAAACCCCACGATTTCTGCCAGGTGCAGTTTCGCGCATGAGATCTTCTTCGGAAAGGCGTTCAATTAATTTTGTAACTCTGGTATTTTGTGTTGTCCAATAATCCACAACCATCTTAATGAATAACGCAGGATCGGTCGAAGTAGAATTTTGCATAGTCTGTTTTTTAACAAGATATAAAGTTATTTGATAATTAATTGCAACCGCAGCCTCCGCCATTCTTGCCTCCATTTGCTCCTGAGGCGCCTTCGCGATACAATTGAAAGCTCGTCTCAAACTTTTGAGTTTTTCGCGCTGCCAGTTCCATTTCAGAATCATTCAAATGCATTTTTTGATATTCCTTTACAGAAGTGCAACCGCTGATGCACAAAACTGAAATTATTGCAACACAAATGTTCTTAAGTGATCTCATATCGATTAATAAGTCAGGTTAATATTTTTTGAACTGTATAAATTATTATTGTCGTCAATGATAATACAGGCTACACCCTTCATTTGGTTAATGAGATTCAATCCGGACGAAATTCCCATGACGGTTACTGGAGTTGCAAGGGCATCGGCTAATTCGGCACTCGGACAAATGATGGTAACACTTTTTATTCCGCGAACCGGTAATCCTGTTTTTGGATCGATCGTGTGTGAATATTTTACGCCATCGATCACCACAAATTTTTCATAGCTCCCTGACGTGGCAACGGAAACATTACTGAGCTGAACGGAGCCGAAAGGCAAGTCCCGTTTATCTGGATCAGCAATTCCGATCGTCCATTTCTCTCCAGTTGGTTGTTGACCCCAGACCGTTAAATCGCCTGACGCATTTACAATGCCGCTTTTCACTCCTGATTGCTGCATCACCACCTTCGCACGATCAGCAGCATAGCCCTTACCAATTCCCCCGAAGCCAATTCGCATTCCTTTTTCTTTCAGAAATACGGTTGTCTTCTTGTCGTCAAGAATGACATTTTTATAATTGATCAACCTGACCATTTGCTTTGCAGTCTCCACATCGGGAAGTGCTGTCATGTTCTTATCAAAATTCCACAATCGCTTATCGATTGATCCATAGGTGATATCAAAAGCACCTTGCGTAAGATCAGAAATTTTTTTCGACCGCTGGATAAGACTGAAAACTTCTGCATCAACAACTATTGGCCGTATTCCTGCGTGAGCGTTGATCCGATTGGTTTCGCTGTCGGGATCATAGGTTGTAAAAATCTTCTCGATTCGTTGAACCTCACGTATGCCCTCTTCAATTCTCGCATTTGCCCAGACTTCATTATCGGCCACAACAGAGAATTCAAAGTGATTGCCCATCAACTTGAGACTTCTCCGAAAAACTTTCTCGGCCACGTCAATCATCATTTTTTTCCAGCCAGTGTTTGCGAAAGATCCGCGATGAATTTATCCTGGCTTGCGAAAACATAGCCATCCCATTCTTTAATCACTTTTCCTTCTTCGTCCAGCAAAACGGTATATGGAAATTTACCTTGCGGATTATATTTTTCTGCTAACCCCTCATTGTGCATTGTCTGTTCTTTAGACAATTGATTCTTTTTTGATCTTGGAAAATCTGCCCGCACAAGCACAAGGTTTTTTTCAGCGGTAGTTCCAAAGGACTCACTTTCAAAAACTTCTTTTTTCATTTTGATGCATGGCCCACACCAATCGGAACCAGAAAAATTCAGGAGAATTAATTTGTGTTCTTGCTGAGCTTGCGTTTTAGCCTGCTCAAAATTTGTCAGCCATGGAGATGGAGTAGTCAATGTCAAAAACAAGAATGCAGCGAATATTTTCATAGCTCTATTTAATTTTTGCTAACAGTGTAATGATGTTTGAAGTTAATCCCGTGGAACGATGATAATGTCCATAGCGAAGTTCAAACGCGTTGAACTTTGATACATTCATCACACCACCCGGAGGTGCGTAACGAATTCCCATGCCAACCATGTTGCTGGTTAGCGTTGACAAATCGTAATCGCTCGTATA
>CBQWHS010000638.1:0-3257 GCA_967728665.1 uncultured Chryseosolibacter sp.
CATGGTATTATGGTTGGCTTGATTTACCGCAATTCCCTTTCCTTAAGACCCGAGCCTTATACCAGGAACATGTATATCAGAATCGCATGAATAGTATTCTCGGCAACATTAAAACCTATAGGCCGGAGGTTGTGCTGATGTATGCCATGGACAATATCAACATGCTGAAAAATTCAGTGCTTGGTTTCTTTCCGGATGCGAAATTCAAAATGGTAAAAGCAATAAAACAGCAGATGCCACAATATCATCGCGTAGACCTGAACGAAACTAAGCTCTTAATTACAACACAACTTCCTGCACTTCGTCATAATCGAATTGAAACAGGGTTTGATTGGGAGGCATTCGGAAGAACGCTGGCGAAAGAGCTGTAGTGATTCTATGATACCAGATACTCGTGATAGTTATTGAACGACCAAATGACTGATCCCAATGACCAATCATCCAATCTGCAACTCGCTCGCCAGTGGTATCGTTATCCGAAAACTGGTGCCTTCTCCTGGCCTGGAATCTACTGTGATTGAACCATGAACTAACTCCAATTGTGATTTGATGAGATATAATCCAAGGCCACGGCCTTCAACGTGGGAATGAAATCGTGTATACAGTCTAAAAACTTTGTCTTTATACAAATCAGTATCGAAGCCAAGGCCGTTGTCGGTAATTATAATAGAAACCATGTCGCCACTGATTTCAGTTGAAGCATGAACGCGCAACGCCCGATCTGGTGACCTGAATTTTAATGCGTTGCTCAGCAAATTATAAAACACGCTTTGAACCATGGCCCGCACAGTTACAAGCTCATGTAATGCACTGAAGTTCGTGGTGATTTGTTCGCCACCAAGAAGGCTGTCGTGCAAAAGGTTAAGACTTTGTCGCCATTCTACTGCCAGGTCAACATGATCTCGGAAATGGTGTGGCTCTCGTCGTAACTCCAATATTTTACCGAGGTCTTTGATAATATTATCGAGCTCGTTTGTAGTTTTTCCGATGAGTTGTATCCACTGGCGAGCTTGGTCGATATCTTTTTCAGTGTCCACGAGAGTCGTTAACCCCAAAAGTCTCGCTACTGGCCCACGGAGATTATGCGAGACGGTATACGAAAACTGTAGCAATTCATTGTTATGTTTTACTAACTCCGAATTTGTTTTTCGAAGCTCAACAGTCTTCTCGGCGATAAGCTGTTCAAGACTTCTGTTTAAATCACTCACGCTCTTGTTTGTTGTAGAGAGTTCGTGTGCTTGTGCCTGTATTTCCTCATTTTGTTCAGACACTTCGTTATAAAGGTGATGGAGTTCCTGGTTTACATCGCGCAACTTGCTGGCCTGCGCTTCAATACTTTTATTTTTCTCCGTAATGGTGATGTTGAGTGCACGAATACGCAGATAAAAGAATGCAAGCAGCGCGATGATGACAACACCTGCCGCGATCAAAATGTATTGCTGACGCAAACGTGATTCCTGCAGATTGATTTTGTTTTCTGCCAGTTGTTTGTCCTGCTGAAGGACGGTGATGTTTCGATCACGTTGTTCGATTTCCTGGATCTTCTCAAGGTTAACAAATCGCCTGGCGAGATCACTCCGTCGTAGAGAATCTTTCATTCGGCTTGCGATCATTGTGTAGCGCAAAGCCTCGCTGAACTTTCCATTTGCTGCGAGAATGTCTCGTCGGGTATTGTAGTTTAAAATAAGCAACTCGTTGGCATGAACAAGGCGCGAATATCTTTCAGACTGATTAAGATAATCCGATGCCTTTACATAGTTTTTCTGCCGGGAGTATATCTCAGCAATTCCCCAGTTTGACCAGGCAAGTCCATATAAGTAATTGGAAGACTCAGAAAGGCTTATACTTTTTTCATACATCGATAACGCCGATGAAAAATTATTTAGTTTAGCTTGAATTGCAGCAAGGTTGAGATATGTTTCAGCCATACCTTGTTTGTTACCTGCGCGCTGGTGCAGGATCAACACCGAGTCTAGTGCCTCGCTTGCTCCGCTAAGTTTATTCAATTCCGTTAAAACTACACCCTTCAGCATCAATGCATCGGCGAGATCTGCCTTGAGAAGTTTCTTTGGTCGCGAATTCAATGATTCATTAGCAAGGCGAAGGCCCTGCTGGTAATCGCCAAGCTGAAAATTTATCCAACCAATTCTTGTACGGATGATGTATGTCTCAGTTTCAAAGCCCTTTAAAATACTAAGACGTAAAGCATCATACAGGTTGTTCAGCGCGAGTTCATACTCTCCCCGATCCGAAAATATTTTTGCCAGATCAGTCAGCAGTGTCACATATTTCCGAAACAGTGACACTCTGAAATAATAGTTTCGAGCGGAGTCGAACAAGACAACAGCCTTATCAAATTCTCCGCGTTGAAAGAGAATCAGCGCACGGACATGCTTTACATCGTTAAGGTTCTCAAGGTCATTCGGATATTTCTTTAATATTTTATCTGCTTCATCGAGCAACTGATCAGCGTCATCCAGGTTGCCCGTGGAAAGTTTGTTGTTCGCCTGAATGGCAAGTGCATCAATAAGGTAGCTTTGATCTGGAAGCAGTCTTCGAATTACGATAGCCTTGTTCAGATAATATTGCTGCGAGTCAGGTTGAAAGCGCTGGCCGTATAACGCGCTCATGTTCCTGTAAATCTTGGAGAGGTTTTCCGCATGACTGCTGTCTTTGAAAATTTCGTGGGCTCTTCGAAAATAGATATCCGCCGAATCCATGTTCACTTCTTCAAGCGCCATGTTGCCGAGCTGGAGCAGTGTGTACCCTTCGTTAACGCGGTCTCCAATTTTCCGTGATAGTTGCAAGCCGATGTGAAGGCTGTTACTGGCCAGTGAAAATTGCCCCGATTGATATTCGTAAACCCCACGGTAGGTACTCGCGACAGCCTCGCCTTTTGTGTACTTAATCTGTTTTGCCAATTTCAGCGCTTCATTTCCGTAACGAACGACTTTATCGTTGTTCACCGAAATAAATTCATACGTTAACTGATTTAAGATATTCACCCTGTTCTCTCCGGTGGTCGATGGCAATCTCCGTTCGAGGTTGTCGGCAATGCTCCCCTGTCCAAATGCAGTGGCCAAAAAAGATAACATGAAGCAGAGCATTGCAATGCCCTTCGAGAAAGTCATTATATAGGGGAATTGAACAACAAAGATAAGAGTAAATAAGGAAGCTGAAAATCACATGTGTAACTCATCGGCAATAAGGGCTATTGATGAGTTATCTCATGGATTGCAAAATCGCCACAAGAAAGA
>CBQWHS010000639.1:0-3248 GCA_967728665.1 uncultured Chryseosolibacter sp.
ATTTCTTATGGAAGTAATGTCAGCATGCGTTGAGGTGATATCCGCTGGATGAGCGTTCTTAAAATTGATGATAGCTTTTTTTCCTAGTGCTTTTTCAATTTCGTGAATATAGTCCAGCAGCGGAACCGGAGTGGAATTGCCAACATTAAAGACCTGGTATGGAAGGCTTGACTTAATTGAAGGCTTCACCACTGTTTTTACAATTGCATCAACAACATCATCGATGTAAGTAAAGTCACGACTCATCTTGCCATTGCCGAACACATCAATAGGAATTGCATTAAAAATATTCTCTGTGAAGAGAAACATCGCCATGTCTGGTCGACCCCAAGGCCCGTACACGGTAAACAACCTTAATCCAGTGGTTGGTAATTTAAAAAGATGACTGTAGCTGTGCGCAATTAATTCGTTTGATTTTTTCGTAGCAGCGTAAAGTGATGCTGGCGAGTCAGTGCGTTGTTTTTCATTGAATGGCGTTGAACTTGAGAGTCCGTAAACACTGGAACTACTTGCATAAACAAAATGATGAATCCCCTGTTGCCGACAGTATTCGATTACATTAAGAAATCCGTCAATATTACTCTTAATATAAGCGTGCGGATTTTTTAGCGAATAACGTACTCCAGCTTGTGCACCAAGGTGAACGACGTGAGTGAAATCGAATTTTTCAAACAAAGAATTGATCGAGACTGTATCTTCTAAATTTGTATTAATGAATTGATAGTTGTTCGATGAATTGCTCTTAACTGTATCACCTTCACGAAGCGATGATCCATGAATGCCAGTCTGTGCCAACCGGGCGTATTTTAATTTGACGGAATAATATGCATTGAGATTGTCAACGCCGATGACATCCCAACCATCATCGAGCAGTTTCAATACGGTATGCATTCCGATAAATCCCGCTGCGCCAGTTACTAGAATTTTCCCCACACTACCCATTCAGCCCACTTTGCATGTTCAGTTATAAAATAATACCCACTTCTCAAATTGCTTTTGATGGCGGCAATTTTTAATTAACCATTTACGTGCTATGGGAATGTCGCCTTTAACAAGGATTAAACATGGCTGGCTTATGATGAACTCAAGTCGCTTCCTATCATCAAACTTCCGTAGATCATAGAGCGTTTGTTGCCATCTGCTGTCGGCTTCAAATTGGACTTCACGCTCCAGGTAGCGATTGCCATCGGCAATTGAGATTATGTCTTTGTCAAGGTCAAAGGCAAGCGAAGGCAGCAACACGTTATAAACGAATACTCCACGGTTGTCGAGATTGTTATTCCTTATCCAGTCTGCTATGGGCTTTGTGCTATTAATTTTTAGCTCATGAGTGCTCAGAAAAAGCGTTGAGGAAATTATCAAAAGTAAAATCCAAAGAAGTGAAAAGGCAAAAACCGAAGTAAATACATCAAAGCGCTTCTTATGAATGAACAAAATACAAGCGAAGATGACGATGCAGGCAAGTCCGGCGTTTATATTTCGGAATTGAGAAGTAAAAAAGAATCCGATGATTAAGATTATAGCGATCGCTGATATAAAATAAAACATTACCGTAGCAAACGCTTCCTTTGATTCAAGTCGGTTCATAAAATGCCAACTGCAAAGAATTGCAATACCTGGATACAGTGGCAATACATAGAGTATAAGTTTTGAGCTGGAGATTGAGAAGAAAACAAGAGGAATTGCAATCCAAAAAACTGCAATTCGCTTAACAAACTTCGGAATAGCTTTTTCCGAATTTCTCTTTAATCCGAAAGCTAAAACTCCAGGCATGGCTACTAATGGTGCAAATGCGAGGAAATACCACCACGGTTGTTTGCGCGTGAATACATCAGCGTGTGCAAAGCGCTCAACCGTGTGGCGAACGAAAAAGTAATCAATAAATAAGCTGTTGTTAAGCATTAAATACACGAACCAACTAAAGCCGACAACCATGAAGATGACGATAGTAATTGTATACTGGGCAACATTATTTTCTTTCTTTCGTGCAAAGCAACCATTCAGCCCTATCATGACCAATAATGGTATTAGCAATGCGACAGGCCCTTTAGTAAAAAACGCCAATCCGAGTGAGAAAAAACTGGCGTATAGCCAGATCGGTTTGTTGTTTGATTTCCAACAACACCACAGGTAAATGCTACATAGGACAAATGTGTTGAGATAGGCGTCTGTAGTAAGACCTCTTGATGAAACGAGAACGATCGGAAATGTGAGATAAATAATCGCAGCAAAAAGAGCTATAAGCTTGTCGAAGAGCATTGCCGAAAGTTTGTAGACAATGAACGTCTGGGCGAGTAGCGCGAGCTGTAGAAAAAACCGGCCTCCGAATTCGTTCGCTCCGAAAAACCAAAAGCCTACATCCGTTATCCAATATGTCAACGGAGGTTTATGATAATGGCGAATTGATAAAAGTGTGGGGTGGAGAAATTCTTTCTCCCGATACATCTCGCGCGCGATCTCTGCATAGCGGGCTTCACTGGTCTCAATAACACCCCAACTCCCACAGGTAGTGATACAAACCACTGAGATTGCGAAGAGGACGAGCGCAATAATTTTGTGCGAATGTTCTTCTTTAAGCATCATACAACGGACTGATTCTTTCCAAGTATGATGTTTCGAAAATAAATGAAGAAGCCTAGTCCTTGCGCAAAAATCAGCACAGGGTCCTTGCGATAGAAGCCATAAAGAATTACCAATACTGAACCGGCAAGACTAATTACCCAGAAGCCAAGCGGAAAAAATGATTTATGAATTTTTTCTGATAAATACCATTGGTATACGAACCTCAGGTTAAGGCAAAGTTGCCCAATCAATCCTATTAACATCCACGGCTGTGCAAAACTGTTTTTCGCAAAAAGATTTGTTACCCATCCATCGTTTAGACCGAATAATGCAAACAGGACCAGGGGAGGAACTGAGAAGGTGAGCAGTCTGAGCAGTAATGGTAATGTTCGCCATTCGTTTTTCAGCTGGAGATTTCGGATGTAAATGAAATAGGATAGGAATTGGCCACCAATGATAATTGCGTCATGGCGAAGTACACCATAGATTAATAAAAGAAAACTCGCCAGCAAACTTGTCTGCCAAAATAATGTTGGAGAGATCACTTTGCCTGCTCGTTCCGATTGGACCCATTGCACGATCATCCGCGATGCAAATAAGAGCTGAGCAAAAAATCCAACAGATAAAATCATGTAGTAACGCATGCTCGCTATGCTTCTCGGGCGATTGTGTATCGGATATACCGG
>CBQWHS010000640.1:0-3245 GCA_967728665.1 uncultured Chryseosolibacter sp.
TATTTAGCAATTGTATTTTTTCGATGTTGCTACCCTGTACAATTTGATTGGCTGTCACATCAAAGTTTAGAAATAACTTATTGGTCAATCGTGGTGCTGTACCAAGTCCATATCCGAATGTCCAGAGAGTTTTTTCGTTGTTAAAAGTTTTTGGATTTGCTCCAACAGTAAGGATGTTATAGAATTGACGCACCCCTGTTCTGAAAGCGAGATTAGCGTAAAATGTTTCGTCCGCTGAGATTTCAATTTTATGATATCCCTTCATAACAACACTAAACAATCCAATGGGAACACCGCCAAGGCTGTCAGAAATATTAATTAACCCAATCTGTGCTCCATGAACTGATTTTGCAAAGTTGAGAATCGAGGCTACTTGCACTCCGTAAATATTTTTTCCTGTAATATTCAAGATACCTGCAGTCTGGGCACCACGAACATTTCTTCCTGCGATATTAAAAACACCGGCGGCCTGCCAGCCCTTTACATCTTTTCCTGCAAAATTATATGAACCTGCGAGCTGAGTCTTTGCTTCCCCGGTTGAAAAATTAAAAAGTCCGGCAGCATGCGGACTCTCTTGATTACCAATCGTTACATTTCCTATGCCAGCGAGTTGCACTGCGCGTGATCCCGCTCGGGCAAAATTGAAAATTCCTGCTGCGGAAAACCCGCTGACTCTTGACCAGTTGAAATTATAGATCCCGGCAAGCTGCGCGCCGTCAACTGTTCCTTTATTTCCATTGAATACTCCAGCGAGTTGTACTCCTTCAACGTTGTTTCCCACGGCATTAAAAGTTCCTGCTAACTGAAGGCCTCGAACATCACCACGAACAATGTTGAACACGCCTCCTAATTCCATCTTTCTAACTCCTAATGAATATCCGCCAAGTATGTTGAAGCTATAATCGTTAATGACATTTCCGCTTAGCGCGTGATTCGTTCCGACAAAAGGAACAAACGAGATTTGAGTCTTGCGATGTATCGTATCGCTTATGTTTGCCATATTCACTTGTTCGCGCGTGAAAATTTTGGCCTTCTTCCAAAATCGCTTAAGCTTGACACCAACACTGTCGGTAAAAGCAACAACCTTCTCTTTATTAATCTTTAACGGAATATTGAGCAATCTTCTTTCGCGAGTGTTTACATTAACCAACGTGTCGGTGTAATTTTGCCGGTTGATAACTAATCGTAAATCCTGATTGGGTTTCGGAATCTCGATTTCAAAATATCCATACGAGTCGGTAACGGCGGACGTTAGTGTCACGGGATCGTAAACGCTAACATTCTTCAAACGTTCGCCGGTCGATTCGTCGACCACATAACCTCCGAAGACTTTTTCTTTACGGGAACTGCCATCGGCCTTAGTAAGGATAATATATTTTCCCCGGGCTTTGTATTGAATGGCACCATCAAATAGTTGATCGAGAATTTGGCGAACGGTTTTGCGATCAAATGTTTCGGTAATGATTTTTTCGGTTTGAATTATAGATGAATTGTAAGAAAAAGTGAAACCACCTTTTTCAGAGATTTTTTTCAAAGCTGCGTCGAGACGTTCATTTTTAAATGTGATGGTGATGGGGCGTTCTAACAATGGTGTTTGTGATTGTGCTGTGTCGATGAGCCCCGCGACAGCGAAAAGTATGATCAAAAACTTACTCACAACCGGAACCCTCCAAAAGCAATTGATCGCCAGATTGTGTCAGCGTAAGCGCGAGTGTTTCTGAAATCACGTTAGCAATCTCTTCGATCGTTTCATTATTAAATGTGACTGTGAGTCGACAATGACGAAGCTTATCACTTATAAATATCTGTTTGTCGTAAATGGAATTCAATTCGTCTACAACAGAACCTAATTCCGTATTCGAAAAAACGAAATACTTCGTCTTGTACGCAGTGACATTGGGTTCGATTCTATCAGTTGAAAATGTCTTCGTTGTTTTGTCATAAATGCCTTTTTCTCCAGCATGAAGTACAATTCCCACTACTGACTCAGTATAAAATCTTACTTCGCCTTGTTGTACATCGACTTCTATAGAATTCGATTCCGGATAAGCTTTAACATTAAACGAAGTTCCAATGTCTTTGATAAGAATTCCTTCAACGTCAACCACAAAGTCTTTTTCTTCCTGGTGTTGAATTTTGAAAAACGCTTCTCCCTTTAATTTCACCCGATGCTTTTTCTCTTTCTTATCAAACGTATATACAAGTTGGGTCTGTTTGTTTAAGGAAACTTCGCTTCCATCAGGCAGCGTATCCGTTTCTACGTTTTTCTTTGCTTGAAATTGAACTGAAGTTGTTGCAGGTTCGAGAATTTTATACGTGAAATATCCGAAAGCTAAAATGAGCAAAATAGAAGCAGCGACTTTCCAGTAAACTGAGTTTGATCTTCGGTTGATTGAGAATACTTTAGTCTCGCGCTTATTTAATTTTTGTTTCAGGGAACTCCATGCTATGTCTGTGTCGAATTCAGGCATTTGTTTCACCGATGCGGCTCGTTCAAAAATCACTTTAAGCTGATCAAAATATTTTTTATTGGATTCACTTTCGCTTATCCATTTTTGAACGCGAGCTTCTTCGGCTGCAGAAGTTTCCCCAGACAAATATTTGCCCAATAGTTCGTCAATATCGTTTATCGTTGGCTCCACGTCAATTCAAAAATCCATTCATCAATACAATTAATAACGGTAGATAATCTTTCAATTGTTCTCTCATAATTTTTAACGCCTTGCCCATATGATTTTCCACGGTCTTTATACTAATGTCAAGTTGTTCTGCGATTTCAGCGTACTTCAATTCCTCAAACCTGCTCAGTTTAAAAACCAGTCTGCATTGTTCGGGTAACTTTTCCATCGCTTGTTGAATTTTCACTTCGAGTTCAGATGTAGCGACAGCTACTGCCACCGATTCATGCGACACGGGAGACAAGGCTATGGCCTCGACCGCATGTTTTTGTTTAATCTTTTCGTGTTTGATGACGTTGAGACAGGCATTGCGAACCATCGCATACAAATATGGCTTCACTCCTGTGTGGATGGCGAGAGTCTCTTTTTTTTCCCAAACGGAAAGAAAAGTTCCCTGCACTATTTCCTCCGCTTCTTCTTTATCGTGAACGAAGGAGTATGCATAGCTGCACAACGGTTGATAGTAATCTCTGAATATCATCTCAAAAGCAGTTATATCGCCCGCAATTAGCGCCTGTATTAGCTGTTGTTCAGGTAAATCCACCACGTTTGAGTTCAGTACGTGTA
>CBQWHS010000641.1:0-3227 GCA_967728665.1 uncultured Chryseosolibacter sp.
CTATATGCCTTCGGAATAAAGTATTGGTTTGCGGGTCTTTTATAAAAAAGTGAATAAGCGTTGTCCCTTCCAAGAAGGTTATAAACAGATACGACAAGTGAATCATTTACTTTTCTAAAGATATCCCGTATTGTGAATGAAAAATCCATTCGGAAATAATTTGGTATCTGATACTTATTTCGTTCGGAATAAATTGGTACAACAGTGCTACCAACAATGTAACTTGATTCAATTGCAGTGAATGGTCTTCCGGAATTGAATGAGAAGATCAGTGACAACGCGCCTTCGCCCTTATATCGCCTGTTAAGAACAAGATTTACGTTGTGCGGTTTGTTGTAATTGGACGGATACCACTTGCCTGCATTCACCTGTTCGATATCAAATGGTGAGCTTACGCGTGTCTCTGTGCGGGAATACGTGTACGACAGCCATCCAGTCCATTTCCCTTTTATTCGTCTCACGTAGAGTTCACCACCGAAGGCGCGACCTTCACCGGAGAGTAATTCCGTTTCAAGATGTTTGTTGAGATAAAGTGATGGGAAGTCTTTGTACTCAATAAGGTTATCCAATGATTTGTAAAACAGCTCCGCTGAAGTTTCCCAGCGATTGTCCTTAATGTTTTGAAAGTATCCAACCGAAAAATTATTGGAGACTTGCGGCGGTAAATATTGAGATGAGACTTGCCATAGATCAATAGGCGTTGGAGCAGTGGTGTTAGAAATTAAATGAATGTATTGCCTCATCAAGTTATACGAGACTTTAATCGACTGATTAGTCGATAAATTTAAACGGAATGAAATTCGTGGCTCGAATCCGCCATAGGCATTAATTCGTTGAAGTTTTGAATATGCGGTAGTGTCAATAATATTTGTGGCCAGACGTGGCTGGCCAGGAAGATAGGTGTAGACTGTATCTTTCCCTATCTGTATAAAGCGCGAGTAACGAATGCCGGCGGTGATTGAAAAATTTTCTGTTACCTTAAATTCGTCATTGGCAAAAAGTGCAAACTCTGCACCACGCTCTTTGTTAACTTGCTTTTGAATGATTGCAGGATTTCCGCGATAACCTTTTAATTTTTCATCTCCAGGAAAGTAGCCTACCATTGAGCCTCCCGCTGTAATATCATGAGCATCATTTAACTCATAGTGGATATTGGGTTTCAGTTGGAAATAGTTCATCGTGTTTGTCAAGACCGATGCGTCAACTCCCCGTGGGTCTATCAAATTGGTCTCGTAATGACCATACGCAACGTTCACAGAGGGAGAGGCTTTTCGATTTGCAAAGCCTTGCCATTTTCCACTGGCGATATAGTTGTTCCATGAGTATCCGAATTGGTCAGAGAACTGAAAATCATCTTTGCTCGAATAAAAATTTATATCAGCTGTACTGTTCTCCGAAAAACGATGAGAAATTCCAGCGAACGCATCATAAAAAAAAGCGGAACTATTTTTGACTGCCGGGTCCTTGACCTTTCGTAAAACCCAGTCTGCATATGACGCTCTTCCGGAAAGTATTAAACTTGTTTTGCCCGATTTAAGTGGGCCCTCTGCAGTAACTCTGCTTGAGATCGGCCCGACTGCGTTCTGGAACTTCCATTTGTCAAAGTCTCCTCTGCGGCTAGTGATT
Organism: uncultured Chryseosolibacter sp.; assembly: GCA_967728665.1. Classification (GTDB taxonomy): domain Bacteria; phylum Bacteroidota; class Bacteroidia; order Cytophagales; family Cyclobacteriaceae; genus Chryseosolibacter. Next base: position 1,627 of record CBQWHS010000641.1, read on the forward strand.
TCGAGAACGGATGACGCCCGCCCTCCAAATTGAGCGGGAACATTTCCTTTGTATAATGTAAAGTCTTTAATAATGTCCTGGTTGAAGGCAGATACAAAACCTAAAGCATGCGCTGTATTAAAAACCGGAACATCATTTAAGAGAACGAGGTTCTGATCAATTCGCCCACCGCGCACATTAAAACCCGAAGATCCTTCCCCCACACTTGTAACACCAGGCATTAATTGCAGACTTTTAATGATGTCAATTTCACCCATCAAAGTCGGAAGTGATTTTATTTCCTGGATATCGAGTTTGAGAAGTCCGGCCATTGATCCTTTGATATTGCTATCGATGGGACGAGAGGTTATAATGACTTCCGTCAGATTCACAACGCCTTCCTTCATTGTCACATTGAGGACGCCACTGGAAATCACCCGCACCCGCATATACACAGGAAGCATTCCGATTCGCTTAACCTTAATCTTAAATAGCCCCGGCAACAATTGTAACACGTACTTGCCTTGTTGATCCGAATAATCAAAATGTTGAAATGAATTCACCGAAACAGACGCACCGGAAATCGGCTCTCCATTTTCCTCAGTTACACTCCCTGTAATCACAACAATCTCGTCCTCAACAAGGTCCAGTGAATCGCCAACATTCGTAATCGGAACATCCCAATTGTCAACGTCCTGAGCAAAACTAACCATCAATGAAAGACAGAATATCACAAACGCGGTACTTGAATGGCAGAGACTTTTCATTGATTTTTTCAAATAGTAAACGTTTGCGCACCGAAAAATAGTGCTAAGTTTAACACTGTCAAACCAGAATCTATGAAGCGATTTTTTCCTTTTTTCATGATAATTCTGACAGCGTGTTCACCTGAACAAAAAACAGATTTCTACTCTTCTTCACTCTTTCACGATGTTCAACTTAATGCAGTATTCCCCGATTCAAAAACTTTCGTTGATTGTGTTCCAAAACGTCCTCTTGAAGAAATTGCGCGCGATTATGAGTCTATCAAAAATAAGCCTGATTTCGATCTCAAAGAATTTGTTCATGTAAATTTTGACCTCCCAGTCCGGCCAAAGTCAACCTTTGCAACGGATACTACATTGGCTATGGAAGACCACCTGACTCGGTTATGGCCGATTCTTACCAGGAAAGCAGACGAAAAAAATTCCCGCTCATCACTCATTCCATTACCCTATGATTATGTAGTACCGGGAGGACGATTTTCCGAGATTTATTATTGGGATAGCTACTTTACTATACTTGGACTTAAATCTCAAAAACGATACGATCTGATTCAAAACATGGTGAAGAATTTTTCATTTTTAATTGATACCATCGGGTTTATTCCAAACGGAAATAGAAATTACTATTTAACGCGTTCACAACCTCCATTCTTTTCGCTGATTGTTCGTGAGCTTGAGGATTATGATTCGTTGGCAACGGCACACTACCTCGATGCGATGGTGAAAGAATATAAATTTTGGATGAACGGAATTGATTCAGTAAAAAATCCAGGTAATGCATCGCGACATGTTGTGAAAATGAAGGATGGTTCGATCATGAATCGCTATTACGACAAAGGCGAATCCCCAAGACCAGAA
>CBQWHS010000642.1:0-3221 GCA_967728665.1 uncultured Chryseosolibacter sp.
GTTGGAATAGATTACCAATTCGCAAAGCATATGTCACTCACATTCGGTGCAACCCTTAATGCTTACATCACGGATAGTACATATTCTGGATATTGGGATATTCGTTCTAACTATAGTCCCAAAATTGTTTACGAACATGATTACTCAAACGACCACAACATGAAAATGTGGTGGGGAGGAAAAATTGGTTTGCGATTCTTATAATCCGGTCACCTTCTCGTGAATGATCCTTTCTAAGAATTTTGTTTCTACGCGCTCGATAGGATGTGGTGTTTTCTCCAATGAAGCAAATTTTCCGTGTGGCAACGTTTCAGCGACTTTTTTAGAATACATCAAGTCGGCCATGTCATCCTGATCTCCGAGCAGGATCAGTGTTTCGTGATTGATTTGTCGCAAAAGGTCCAACGTTAGTAAAGGATTTTTGCCGAGGCTCTCCATCATATCGCCAGTTTTATACAAGAGCTCTTTCCAATCGTATGGCTCGTGTCGATGCTCAAGTATCTTCGCGAAAGCGGGAATTTTTTCCTGTATTTTTTCCGGATCTACTTTCTTGATTTCCTTTTCCGCTGACTCCGGGCTCCAATCAAATTTTGTTCCCAGCGTAATGATCTTCCTCACACGTTGTGGGTGTTGATGAGCAAACCAAAGTGCGACATACCCACCCATGCTATAACCAAAAATATCTACTTGTGGCAACAGATGATCATCAATGAATTTCAAAATATCATTTGAGAACGTTTCAATCCCAAATTCTTTTTCGAATGATCGTCCTGAGTGACCAGAAAAATTTAACGAGTACACCTTGTGATGGCGTGCCTCCAACGTTTTTAGAAGTAAATCAAGCTGAGTTTTTGAACCGAGTGCCCCGTGTAAAAGGAGAATTGGTTTTTGTGTCATTAGAGCGTGGCCGTTACAGGTTGAGTCTGAAACTCCGGCTTCGCCCCGAGCTGCTTCAATAACTTTGCGTGCCCAATCAACGCACCGATAAACGTTGGCTCCGATTTATACGGTAGTCCAAACTCTTCCGCTGTTTCTTTTACGATCGACGAAATTTTTCGATAGTGGACGTGACAGATATTCGGGAACAAGTGATGCTCGACTTGAAAATTTAATCCACCAACATACCAATTCAAAACGCGGTTGTTGTTTGCAAAATTGGTGGTAGTAAGCAATTGATGAACGGCCCAACTGTTTTCCATTTTTCCTTCATCATCCGGCAAAGGATATTCTGTTCCATCAATCACATGTGCAGGTTGAAAAATAATCGCGAGAATAAATCCGGCTACGTAATGCATTACCAGAAATCCAATAACAACCTGCCACCACGTCAATCCCAACAATACAACCGGTAGAACGCCGATGTAAAACACATAGCCCACTTTCGTGGCAATAAGAACAATCCATTCTGTCGCGATGTTGGCTTTTTGTTTTCGCACCATGCCGTCACGATTATATTTGATAATGCGAACGAAATCTTTCACGAGCACCCAAACCAGCGTGAGGAGGCCGTAAAAAAACCAAGCATACATGTGTTGGAAACGATGAAAGAATTTCCATTCACTATAAGGCGTCATTCTCAGTATTCCGCGGGGACTGATATCCTCATCAACATCATGAATGTTCGTGTATGTGTGGTGCAATACATTGTGCTGAACTTTCCAATTAAATGAATTGCCCCCAACAAGGTTCAATGAGAATCCGAATAATTGGTTCACCCAGCTTTTGTTAGAATATCCGCCATGATTTGCATCGTGCATAACCGATAGCCCAATGCCTGCAATGCCAAAACCCATAATCAAGCACAAGCCAAACATCAGCCACAGATTTGAAACAACACCAGTTATCATGAGCGCGTAAGGAATCAGATAAAGTGAAAACATAACTGCAGTTTTCAATTTCATTTCCGCGTTAGCATACCGGCTAATATTATTTGATTTGAAATAGTCGTTCACACGCTGATTGAGCGTTGAAAAAAACTCAGCTCGCGCTGATGGAAAGCGAATGGGATTAGAATTCATAGTTAGCTAGTGAGTGAATTGAGCTTATACAACGGTATAAGTACAATAACATTTCTTAAATCTAGGAATAATCTAAAACAAGAAAAAATTTAACGAATGTTAGGGTCGCGAAGTTGAACTTGTACGATGTAAGAAGAAGTACTAAATGACGAAATTACGCTAGTTCAGCAATGATTGTCCTTCCTCCTTTGGTGACATCTCCAATTTTAACTAAGACTTTTGTGTCTAACGGAAGGAAAATATCAACACGCGAGCCGAATTTTATGAATCCAAATTCCTGACCTTGTTCAAGAGCATCGCCTTCTTTTACATACCAACGGATTCTGCGCGCAAGAGCTCCAGCAATTTGCCTGAACAATATCTCAACACCATTATTCATCTTTACGGCAATGGTTGTGCGCTCATTTTCTGTGCTAGACTTCGGATGCCATGCTACGAGATACTTGCCAGGATGATATTTGAAGAAACTGATTTTTCCTCCCACTGGCATGCGGTTGACGTGTACATTCACTGGCGACATGAATATTGAGACCTGTAAACGCTTCCCTTTAAAATATTCTGGTTCTTCTGTCTCCTCTATCACTACAACTTTTCCATCCGCTGGAGCAAGTACGTGCTTGTTGTGTTGTGTTATGGAAAATATGGGATTGCGAAAAAATTGAAGAATGAGCAAATAGAAAATAATGCTGGAAAGAATCAGCGAATTTTGCGCAAGGGTGTTATAAGGGAAAAAATAAAAGACTCCTGCGTTCAGTGCAAAGAGCACGACTAACAAAACAAAAAGAATAATGTGGCCTTCACGGTGTATAGTCATGTCAGAATAAGTGATTAAAAGCCAAAGTTAAGACTATCACTTTAAAATTCTAACAGCTACTTATTAATATCCTCCGCGGTACTTGTACGTTTTGGCAACCTTATCAATCGCCACCATATATGCGGCGATACGCATCGGCACATTGTATTCTTTAGAAACACGATAAACATTACTGAAGGCGTCCTTCATAATTCTATCTGATCGGCGATTCACGCGGTCAGCTGTCCACTTATAACCGAGGCGGTTCTGAACCCATTCGAAATAGGACACCGTTACACCACCGGCATTTGCGAGAATGTCGGGCACAACCATAATTCCTTTTTCGTTGATAATGTTATCCGCTTTCGAGGATGTAGGTCCGTTAGCACCTTCCACAATCAACTTCGCCT
>CBQWHS010000643.1:0-3220 GCA_967728665.1 uncultured Chryseosolibacter sp.
ATCCGGCATACGCTGGTTTTAATAATCAGTTCAATGCATCGAGCAGTTATCGCAAGCAGTGGGCAGGTTTTGATGGAAGTCCAGAAACACTGAACGTGAATGCACACACCTCTCTGCGCGATAACCGCATGGGCGCTGGTTTAATTATTCTACAAGACAAGATTGGAAGTTCAAAGAACACGGAAGTGCATGCTGCATATTCGTATAAGCTTGACCTGGATAACAAGTTTTTTTCATTTGGTCTTCAGGCTGGCATTGTAAATTTTAGGAGTGACAATTCGAATTTGAACATTTTCGATCCGTCTGACCCTGCGTTTTTAAATAGCGTGAATACAACGAAACCAAGTTTTGGTGCGGGCGCTATTTTACATAGCGATCGTTATTTTATTGGAATATCAGTGCCACGCTTATTGAAAGCACAGACTTCGTACAACAGTGTTGAAGGACAGCTGTACAGTCAACATTTTTACGGAATGGCATCCTACAATATTTTTATCAACGAACATATTCGTTTGAAACCCTCTGTATTGTTGAAGGGTGTTAAGGGCGCGAAACTTTCCACCGATCTGAATGCTGCATTCAATATCAATTAAAAATACAACTCTGTAGTTTTCACACGTAACTTTAATACCTATGGCCTGCTGGCCCAAATGAAACTTGGTGAAAAATATCGCTTTGGATACGTCTTCGAGGTTCCAACAAATAATTCCGTCGGGGCGCGTTTTACAAGTCATGAGCTCACGTTCGGAATCAACCTGGCAGTATTTCAATTCCAGGACCAACTCTCCGTAAGCACGTTTTAGAAAAGGGTCCTGCGTCTGAATATGACCCTTGCTACCCGGTAAGCGAAGCGATCTTCACCCTCCCACCGTCAATATTTGGTTCTTTCAGGATTTTTACGGAACCTTTTGCAGATTATCATGTTAGTTTACTGAATGAAGGTAAAAGTTTCCAGAAAGGAGCATTTTAATGCAGCACACCGGCTTTTTAATCCGGAATGGACGGATGAGCAAAACGAAAAAGTTTTTGGAAAATGTAGTAATCCAAATTTTCACGGCCACAATTATGAGTTAATTGTCAGTGTCATTGGCGAGCCCGACCCGAGGACAGGCTATGTGTTTGATATGAAGTTACTGAGCGACCTGATTAAAGAGAATGTTTTGCGTAAATTCGATCACCGGAATCTTAACCTCGATACCGAATATTTTAAGAATCTTAATCCCACTGCTGAGAACATCGCTGTTGTTATCTGGAGGATTTTAAGGCAAAAAATAGATTCAACTTTAGAACTGAAAATCACCTTGTATGAGACAGAAAGAAATTTCGTTGAATATCCGGCCTCTTGATTCCGCCGATCAGGATGACATAGATGATCACATTGGTAGCGCTGCTGAAACACCCCTCCGTGCTGATGCCTTTGATCTTGATGACGAAGAGAAGATCGTTCGGATTGAAAAACACTTTCGTGAGATCATGCAAATCCTTGGATTGGACTTGAATGACGATAGCCTGAATGGAACGCCAAGGCGCGTGGCGAAAATGTATGTGAAAGAGGTTTTCAGCGGTCTGAATCCGAAGAATAGACCTCATGCACGTTTGTTTGAAAACAAGTATAATTATGATCAGATGCTCGTGGAGAAAGACATCACGTTTTACTCGCATTGTGAGCATCATTTTGTACCCATTTATGGAAAGGCGCACGTTGCATATTTCTCTGCGGGCAAAGTCATCGGACTCTCGAAGATTAATCGGATTGTACAATATTATTCGAAACGGCCCCAGGTGCAAGAGCGACTCACTGTTCAGATTGGCAAGGAAATTCAACGGGTTTTGCATACGGAAGACGTGGGCGTTGTGATTGATGCCAACCATATGTGCGTGGCGTCACGAGGCGTTGGGGACACCAACAGCAAGACCGGAACCGCCTATTTTACCGGAAAATTCCTGGACGAGAATATCAAGCGGGAATTTCTTAATTATATCAATAGCAAATAGCCGCAAAAGCTGCTTTCCTGATCCCTTTTTATTGAGAATTGGTTAATTTAGGCCCCGCCTAACCATGACCAACTATGTCACTGGAACATGATATCCAACAGACCGCTTTCCGCACGGAGCATCAGAAAGCCATCTTAAACATTATTTACACGCAAAATTATCTTGTCGGACGGATGTCGGACGTTTTCAAACGTTTTGGTATAACCCGTCAACAGTATAATGTATTGCGTATTCTGAGAGGTCAATATCCAGAGCCGGCTTCAATCAATCTTATCAAAGACAGGATGCTGGAAAAAATGTCGGACAGCTCTCGCATTGTTGAGCGGTTGCGCCTGAAAGGACTGATAACAACTTCAGATGCCAGAACCGACAAGCGTTCAACGGAGGTTACTATTACCGCGGCAGGTCTTGATTTGCTGCGCGATATGAAAGCACCTGTTGATGCACTGGATTCTATCCTCCAGCACCTTACTCCGGCCGAGGCACGGCAGCTCAATCTTCTTCTCGAAAAAGTGCGCCAAAACAGTGATGAACCCGAGACGGAAAAACTCCTCAACAGTTTGGAGCTGATAAATCAAGCAGAAAAATTTTAGTACTTTAGCCACTCCTAAAAACATAACTATGGTTTTCGATTTAGACATGATCAAGGCCGTTTATCGGCAATTTCCTGAGCGAATTGCCAGGGCCAGAAAAGTTGTTAACAAACCGCTTACACTCTCTGAAAAGATTCTTTACAGCCACCTCCATGGTGAACAAACCGTTGGAACATTCGGGCGCGGTAAATCATATGTAAATTTTTCGCCTGACCGTGTAGCGATGCAGGATGCTACAGCGCAAATGGCATTGCTTCAATTTATGTCTGCCGGAATTCCAAAAGTTCGTGTGCCATCAACAGTGCATTGCGATCACTTAATCCTAGCAAAGGATGGAGCCAAAAAAGATCTTGCAGATTCGATTACTGCTAGTTCTGAAGTTTTCAATTTCCTTGAATCAGTCTCTAATAAATACGGCATCGGTTTCTGGAAACCAGGTGCTGGTATCATTCACCAGGTTGTATTAGAAAATTATGCATTCCCCGGTGGGATGATGATCGGGACAGATTCACATACTGTAAATGCAGGAGGTCTCGGAATGATTGCTATTGGTGTTGGCGGTGCTGATGCGGTAGACGTTATGGCAGGAATGCCGTGGGAATTGAAGTGGCCAAAACTTATCGGTGTTAAAC
>CBQWHS010000644.1:0-3204 GCA_967728665.1 uncultured Chryseosolibacter sp.
GTAGTTTCTACTGGCATGGAAACTGAGCTTGGCAGGATAGCAGAAATGATTCAAAACGCTGACCAGGCTGCCACACCACTTGAAAAAAAACTTGAGCAGTTCAGCAAGAAACTAATCGTGATTACTGCTGCGTTGGTAGTTATTATATTTTTTGTAGGCCTGCTAAACGGACAACATCTTCTGGAAATGCTTGAAACTTCTATTGCTCTAGCTGTAGCGGCGATACCAGAAGGATTGCCGATTGTTGCAACGCTCGCTCTGGCACAAGGGATGCACAGAATGGCAGCGCGCAATGTGATTGTAAAAAAATTGAGCGCCGTAGAAACGCTGGGCGGAGTAAGTGTGATTTGCACAGATAAGACTGGCACCCTTACTGAAAATAAAATCGAGGTTGGTACACTTGCATTCACTGATAAGATTATTGAGATAGAAAAGTCAGGAAACAATTATCGCTTTTCAAATGATACGATTCTCAATTCGCCAGAATTCAGCTTGCTTACGTCTGTTTCCATCTTATGCAACACAGCCGAAATCAATACAGACTCAAATCAGATAAATGAAATTGGCGATCCACTCGAAACCAGTCTTTTGAAATTTGCCCACTTCACAGGCACAGACATTCCCACTGTTAAAAGCAAATTCAAAAAGATAGATGAATTGCCTTTTTCTTCTGAAACGAAGATTATGATTACCCTGCATCAGCATGGTGGTCATTTATTCGCGTCAGCCAAAGGCGCTGTTGAGGAGATATTGCTTCGCTGCTCTCACGTTCAACAGGGTAAAGACATCATCCCATTAACCGCAAACTCGAAAGAGAATTGGATAAAGAATGCGGAGCAAATATCTGGAGAGGGTCAACGTACTATCGCGCTCGCTTATAAACTTCCCAACAATCCGAAGGAATTTCAATCTGACCTAATCTTACTAGCGGTAGTAGGACTCTTCGACCCACCGAGGCAAGAGGTTTCATCAGCTATTGCAGAATGCAAGTCAGCGGGAATTAAAGTAGTAATGATTACAGGTGACCATCCCTCCACGGCAAAACACATAGCCGATAAGCTTGGTATGATTGAAAATCCAACCGAGGCCGTTGTCATCGGGAAAGAAATGCCAGATGCGTCACAATTGTCAGAACAAACTAGAAAGCAGTGGCTTCATTCGCGAATATTTGCTCGCGTTACACCTAGGCAAAAACTAGATCTTGTTACAGTATATCAAGACGACAGGCAAGTTGTTGCAATGACCGGTGATGGTGTGAATGACGCCCCCGCATTGAAGAAGGCAGACATTGGAATTGCAATGGGCTTACGCGGAACTCAAGTCGCGCAGCAAGTTGCTGATATCATTCTTAAAGATGATTCGTTTTCATCCATTGTTACAGCAATTCGCCAGGGCAGGGCAATCTTTGAGAATATTCGCAGGTTCATTGTCTACTTGTTGTCTTGCAATCTCAGTGAACTATTAGTCATTGCAGTCGCTTCGATTTTAAACCTGCACTTTCAGTTATTCCCTTTGCAGATATTATTCATTAATCTGGTTACAGATGTTCTGCCTGCACTTGCTTTGGGTGTAACTGAGCCAAATGATAATGTGATGAAACAGGGGCCGCGAAAAACTGATGAGCCAATCATTGGCAAAATACAGTGGCAGTCAATCTTTATCTATTCTTCAGTTCTTGGAAGTCTCTCTCTGGGTGCAGTTCTCTTTAGTCATTTCTCAGTGCATAAGATGGAGACATGGGATTCCGAGTTGTGTAACAACATCCTATTTTACACGCTCATCTCGAGCCAGCTACTTCATGTTTTTAACATGGCCAGCAAGAAAACGAATGGAATATTTGTCAATGAAATCACAAAAAATAAATATGTATGGTATGCACTATCGATCTGCACTGGCGTGATGATAATTTCCTATCTGGTTACTCCGATACGACAAGCACTTTCTATTGAACCAATGAGCATCGAAGATTGGACTATCGTCACAGCATTCAGTCTCGCCAGCTTTGTAATAATTCAAACCTTAAAACGATTTAATCTAGTCAAATGAAAAAACTCACAATACAATTTCTAGGTGCGGCAGGAACGGTAACTGGTTCAAATAGTTATAAAAACCGAATTAGGCTGGGAGAGTGACATTCCTAAATTATTTGAAGAGAGAGAAATTCAATTTGAAAGCGTTGTAGTACATGGAGCATAATGGAAATATACTGAAGGCAATAAGACTGGGAATTGATACCTACCATGAAAATATCATCTTCATGCGAGAGGATTGTCAGGTGTGCAGGTCAGAAGGATTTACTGCACTCACACGGGTACAGGTAAGTTTTAATGGCAAATCCATAGTTGCAACTCTCAACACGATCACTTCAAACATTATTGATCATGGTGAGGCAGCGCTCTCAAACATAGCTTTTGATATGCTTGGGGTAAAAGAAGACGATATGATATCGATCTCTCACCTGAAGCCGGTGGATTCATTCAGAGATGTGCGTTCGAAAATGTATGGCAACAAACTGGATGATGATGCGATGCGAAGGATCATTGATGACGTCAGTCATGGACTTTATTCACATATTGAACTTGCTGCTTTCATTACATCGTGCTCAGGCAACAACCTTGAGTTGGATGAAATTACTTCGTTAACCAAGGCCATGATTGCCAGTGGTTCTGCTCTTCGGTGGGACAAGTCAGTCGTTGCAGATAAACATTGCGTAGGCGGACTTCCAGGAAATCGTACGACTCCAATCGTTGTTTCGATAGTTGCTGCTGCGGGCATAACTATCCCTAAGACATCATCTCGCGCTATAACCTCACCCGCGGGCACAGCCGATACGGTGGAAGCCATGATGCCAGTTAATTTATCGCTTGAAAAAATAAAAGAAGTAATAAATAAGGAAGGAGGATGTCTGGCCTGGGGCGGGGCGGTGAAACTTAGTCCGGCAGATGATATCCTGATCACCGTTGAAAGAGCACTCGATATTGATAGTGCTGGCCAGATGATTGCATCCGTGCTTTCGAAAAAAGCTTCAGCAGGTTCCACCCATGTCGTGATCGATATTCCGGTTGGAGAAACAGCGAAGGTTAGAACAAAAGAGGAAGCGTTGAAACTTGAATACTATTTCAAAGCCGTAGGCGATGTAATCGGGCTGAAGACCCGTGTAGTAATAACTGATGGAAGCCAGCCTGTCGGAAGAGGTATTGGCCC
>CBQWHS010000645.1:0-3202 GCA_967728665.1 uncultured Chryseosolibacter sp.
ATTTTATTATGATGGGATGGCACGGCCCCGACACACGCAACGACATTCCGTCTAATTATGCGGCCGATGTGCTTTCGTTTATTCTCCGGCAAAAATCATCTAAGTTTCAACAAGACCTGGTTGATAGCGGGCTCGCCTTCTTTGTTGGTTGCAATTATCAAACCGCTAAATACACGGGACCGATAACAATTACAGTGGTTCCAAATCCTGATAAGATCAAGGAAGTACTTGCAAAAATTGATGAAGAGATAAATCAATGGGACAGCGATTCATATTTCACAGATGAACAATTCGAAACTGCAAAACGATTACTCTCTATCGATGATGCCCGCGGTCGCGAGAAGACCTCGGAGTTCATTCACACCGTTTCATATTGGTGGGCAGCCGCTTCAATCGATTACTACACGAACTACGTGGAGAATCTCAACAAAGTAACCCGTGCAGACATTAAGAAATATGTTAACACTTACATTAAAGGAAAGCCTCATGCAACAGGCATTCTAACTACTCCGGATGGCCGCACAAAACTGGAAGCACTTGTAAAACCGAACTAATTCAAAAAGATCTCTGATTATGAAACACATCACAAAATATATCTGGCTGTGCCTGCTATTTATAATGGCCACAGCTTTTGTTCCTGTTGAAGACGGTGTCGTCAAAGAATTTACCGCAGGCGGAATCAAAGTCATATTCAAAGCTTCAACAAAAGACATTATCAGTGCGCGCTTGTTTATTCGCGGGGGAACTGCAAATTATAGTAAAGAGGAAGAAGGCATTGAATCACTGGCATTGGACGTAGCGGCTGAAGGTGGAACAAAATCGATGACGATGACTCAATATGGGACAGCATTGGAAGCGATTGGTGCTTCTGTCTCTTCCGGCTCCTCGTATGATTATAGCACCATTGATCTTTCCTGTATAAAAACATATTGGGACGATTCCTGGAAGTTATACACCGATGCAATATTGAATCCGAGGTTTGACCAGGAAGCGTTTAAGATCATCAAGGGAAAAGTTCAGTCAGGCGCAAAAGAGAACGAAGGAAATCCGGATGCTTATCTCGATCGCAAGAGTATGGAGAATGCTTTCGCAGGAAAAAATTATTCCAAGATCCCCAGTGGAACTTTCGCAAGTCTGGAAAAGTTAACACTGGATCAAGCCATTAAACATTATCAAAAGGTTGTTGGCAAACCAAATGTGTTTTTAGTGGTTGTCGGAAATATCAGCGAAAGCGATTTGACTCAGAAAGTAAATGCCGCCTTCTCCAAATTGCCCAATGTGAAACCTGCCACGACCGAACAGCGCCCAGTAGTCGGTCAGGGCGTAAGCATCGAAAATCGTGAAATAGCTACGAACTATATCAAAGGAATGATGAGTGTGCCATCGTTGAAAGACAAAGATGGTGTGCCGATTCGCGTAGCCATGGCCATTATGGGCGATCGTTTCTTTGTTGAGCTTAGAACAAAAAGAAGTTTGACCTATGCTCCCGGGGCATACTACAATGGCGGATTGGTCAATAGTCCACAGGCTATCTTCTATGCGAGTAGCATCGATCCTAAACAAACTTTGCAAGTGATGATCGATGAGATTAACAACGTGAAGAATCAGGGATTCAAAGAGAAAGAGTTGAAAGACAAGAAAGAAGAATTTCTGACTAATCATTATTCGCGATTGGAAACTAATGGCGCACAAAGTCAGTGGTTGGGTGTTGCCGAGATAACTGGAAGCTGGAAGTACACTCAAACATTCATGGAGAATGTAGACAAGGTTACAGTGAAAGATCTGAACGATGCATTCAATAAATATTCCAGCAGTATAAACTGGACATACTTAGGAAAAGAGTCAGCTGTTTCGAAAGATGATTTCAAGCAACCCCAAATGCTTCCTGACAAGAATAAATTGAATAGCAAAAACTAGCTATTAATGTAATAAAGTTGCAGCAAGCCGGGCCGTTTGGTCGGGCTTGTTTTGTTTAGAAGAAAATCGGGTGGAAATATTATTCCGACCTAAGTCCATTCACTGTCTTCACCATTCCTGCGCGAACTGCCTGGGTAGCTGATAGTAACTACGGCAATCACCAACGCACCTGGTCCCGCGATAATAAAAATATCAGCCGTGATTTCTGTTCGGTACACAAAATCTTCAAGCCAAGTGGCTGAAAACTGATCTGCAGGAAATTATTTACTTACGGCTTCGTCGGAATAATCCAAAAACACTTTTTTGATCTCCTTGTCCTCCACACGATTGCCGTTCTTGGAATACGCATCAAGTTCCAGGAGAACAATGCGTTGATCGTTCAAAGTAGCCCGTAGTTTTTCGATGTCTTTGTCAAACTCAGAATTCCTTCTCGAAAGTTTTAGAGCATATTTACGGGCAAACTCATCTCCTGCAGCCTGTGCCCGATTACGAATGTCAATCGTGTTTTTGATCTTATCCATAATGCTTTCTTTGGAACGGCCGATCACTTCGGTAGCTTCCAGTGTTCCCAAAGTCAGCACTGTTGTTCCGCCTACGCCAGACACAATTTTCGACTGATCTCCTTCAATCACAACAGGGGACAAACCCGTTACAGCACCCAGGGAAGCGTTGAGAATAGATCGGTGCTTCTTCCCCTTTCTTGCTTTCTTATATTCCTGATTTAATTTTTTCTGATTAACATCAAGCTGATTGATCAGCATGTATGCTTCTACAAGATTGCTTCGGTATTTCTGAAAAAGATGATTGTCTTTTTTTATCAAATTCTCGGCGTCCTGAACCCGAATTCTCACTTTGCGCTGGGCGCGATTGTTTGATTTATCCAGAACATAAAAAACCAAATCGGCTGCGAGGGTCATCTGTGCATCATCGACAAAATCATATCCGGGCGTCCATGTGAATTCATATTGAAGGGCTGTGTTTTCTTTTAGCGATGCAACAGGAACTCTTTTGTCGTTCGATACGAATCCTGCGTTGGCTACATTGTCGTCACCATTCGGATCAGATATATAAATTTTAAGATTCAGTGTTTCATCTTCCTTGATCGTAAATACTGAATCGCCAGGTACAATCAATATTTCCGAAGGTAAATCCTGTTGCGTCTGCGCGATTTTTAGTTTGCCTTTTGATTCCGCCTTGTCGGGCTGATCCTGCACAACAAATTCAATAAACGTCGGATTGTTTTTCAACGAAGCGAATTGTCCTTTACTCAGATTCCAGGAAATTA
>CBQWHS010000646.1:0-3199 GCA_967728665.1 uncultured Chryseosolibacter sp.
GAGTCAATCTTGGAATGCCGGGATAATATTTTTCCGCGAAAGCGTAAGCGAATTCCATTCGAAGTTGTTCCAAAACCGGCAGTGTTCCGTAGACAGGCATGTCCATGTTCTGCATGAAATTATAAGCACGCACATCGTCAAGGCCGGCTGTGTGGTCGCGGTGAGCATGAGTGAAAATAACAGCGTCAACCCGCTTTACATTTTCACGAAGCATTTGTTGCCTGAAGTCTGGTCCAGTGTCTATTATGAAAGACTGTGAACCGACTTCGACATGAATCGAAGTTCTTAAACGTTTATTACGATAATCGAGCGATTGGCACACTTCGCAGGTGCAGCCGATAACAGGCACACCTTGGGACGTTCCGGTGCCCAAGAACGTTACTCTCAAGCCGCAGCAGATTGTGGGAAGAGCTCCTCGTACAATTTGAGACTTTTGTCTGTAAACCGGGTTGTATCCAACGCCACATTTTTGAGGATATCCAACAATGCGTTAATCTTTCCTTCCGTTAGATAAAACTTGTTTACGATGATGATCTTTTGATCTTTTAATACACAATAGCCCGACTTGAAGTTCCCTTTCTCGTAACGGAGCGTGTAGTCCGATTCCGCCAGCATGTCCTCAAGTTTGGTTAAAAATTGATTGGTGTATTTAATCATGGTGGTTAAAAAAATCTATGCACAAAGATAAGCCATAAATGGGATTTTATGACTTCTGAAGCGTTTTTTCTTGTGGATGGCCGCTTATTCATGTGGATAACTTGTTGATTGTAATGATAATCGGGGCTCTATTTTAAAGAACTGGCGCTGGACAATATTGATGCGATGTTACCGTGTATTTGATAATTTTGGCAAAACTTTAAAAGATAAACTTGGGATCTCGGAACGTCCTCTTGGTGGTTGTGGGCCCAACGGCAGTTGGAAAAACAAGCGTTGCTATTGAGGTCGCCGAACATTTTAAAACTGAAATTGTCAGTGCTGATTCACGACAATTTTTTACAGAATTGAATATTGGGACTGCCAAACCTTCGACAGAAGATCTACGAAGAGTCAAACATCACTTTGTCAATAGTCATTCAATCAAAGACCAATATGACGCAGCCCAATTTGCTAATGAGGCACTAAAAAAGATTCAAGAGTTGTTCACATCGCATCAATTTGTAGTTGTGTGCGGAGGATCAGGTCTCTACATCAAGGCACTGACCGAGGGCTTCGATGATATTCCGGAAACTGATCCGGCTATCCGGGCTGCTTTAATTCAAGATTATGAAGAAAAGGGAATTGAGTTCCTTCAATCGCGAATGCAGAAAATGGATCCGGATCATTTTGATAAAATAGATAAGCAAAATCCGCATCGTTTGATTCGGGCATTGGAGGTAAAAATTGGTACAGGTAATTCTATCGCTTCGTTCCAAAAGAAGGAGAGAATTAGACATGATTTTGAGATCCTGAAAATCGGCCTCGAACTTCCGCGCGAGATTCTATATCAACGTATTGATGATCGCATGGACGGAATGATTTCTGAAGGACTGTTTGAAGAAGCTGAAAGACTTCTTCCATTTAAGTCGCATCAGGCATTGCAAACCGTGGGGTACCAGGAAATATTTGCATATCTGCAAGGTGAGTATAATAAAGATGAGGCAATTCGACTTCTAAAAAGAAATTCAAGACGGTATGCTAAACGCCAACTTACATGGTTTAAACGAGATGGGGAGATCGAATGGTTTTCGCCTCAAAATATTCAAGGTATTATCAAGTACATTTACGAAAAAAAATAAATACACGAATCCTTCTTGAACGCATTGAACGTGTCGAAGAAAAAAGTATTAATTATTACTTACTACTGGCCACCTAGTGGAGGCAGCGGAGTTCAGAGGTGGTTGAAATTTGTAAAATATCTACCGTCATATGGATGGACGCCTTTTGTTTTCACGCCAGACAATCCATCGTTTGATATCAAGGACGATTCATTGTTGAAAGATGTACCTCCGGAAGCTGAAGTGATCCGTTTTCCTATTTGGGAACCATACGCTTTATTCCTCTCGATCGCAAAAATTTCTGGAGGTTCGAAATCGGCAAAGCCAACTGAATTAGTTCGGACGGGTAAAAATTCTCTCTTTCAAAAAATCAGTACATGGATTCGCGGCAATTTTTTTATTCCTGATCCCAGGTTGTTCTGGGTCAAACCGTCAGCAAAATTTTTGAGATCCTTCCTGGACGAGAATCAAATTCAGACAGTCATCACCACTGGTCCACCTCATAGCCTTCATCTCATCGGTTTGAAATTAAAACAAGCGCGCCCTTCCATTCGATGGATTGCGGATTTCAGGGATCCATGGTCTGAATGGGGATTGTTGGATTCACTTGGTGTTGGAAAATTGGCCCGTAAAAAACATCGGCGACTTGAACAAAAAGTTTTGCAAAATGCAGATGAGATATTAACGATTACACCATTTTATGTGAGGAGGTTCGAGGCGTTGAGCAACAAAAAAGTTCAACTGCTCACGAACGGATTTGACGAAGACGATTTTTCTGATATTGTTTATTCCAGGAGCGACAGATTTACGATACGTCACGTTGGTATAATCAATGAAAAATGTGATCCCAGACCACTGATGACAGCGATCGCTGATGTATTGCTACAACATCCGCAAATCAAAAGTAAGACGGTGATTGAATTCATTGGGGAAGTGCACCCGGATTTTAAATCATTTGTTACTTCGAATCCCACTTTAAATTCGGTTACTTCATTTTTTGGAAATATCCCACACAAACAACTCCTAACAATGTATGGAACCTCCAGTCTGCTACTGCTTGTGCTCACAGGTTATAAAAATGCAGAAGGATACATGCCGGGAAAATTATTCGAATATCTGGCGACAGGCCTACCGATTGTTGCGACCGGTCCGGAAGATGGTGACGCCGCAATACTCTTGAATCAAACAAAAGCTGGCGTGATGATCGATGGTGATAAGCACGATGAAATGATGATCAAGATACTGCAGCAGTTTAGTCAATGGGAAATGGGTGTGCAAAGACGTAATGACACGGCAGCAACGCATTATTCCAGGAAGTCAATCACGGGCGAACTTGTAAAATCTCTTCGTTAAGAGGATCTGTATAAAAATCCCATCTCCAATGCTTTGGAAATTAATTCCGCGGCATTGTTCACGTTTAGTTTTCGCATCATGTTTCGTCGATG
>CBQWHS010000647.1:0-3190 GCA_967728665.1 uncultured Chryseosolibacter sp.
TGATCGGTGAAAGTGGTAGCGGAAAGAGCACACTGCTCTCGTTACTTCGTGGCCTGCACGAACCGATCAACGGCATGATTGTTCACGCTGATAATTCAGCAATTGATTTTAAGAGTATTGGATTGGACGTAACACTTTTTCCACAAGACCCGGAAATTTTTGAGAACTCGGTGTTGTATAACATTACACTCGGACTTCCGTTTTCTGAGAAGGAAGTGATGGATGTTTGTGATGCAGCAAAATTTACTGATGTAATCAATAATCTCCCTGACGGAATACATACCGTGATCAAGGAACGTGGCGCCAACCTCAGTGGTGGACAGAAGCAGCGTCTTGCGCTTGCGCGAGGAATTTTGGCTGCGCGTCATAGTTCAATCGTGCTGATGGACGAGCCCACAAGTAGTCTTGATCCATCGTCAGAAAAGAAAATTTATAGTAATTTATTTGAGTCCTTCAGTGATAAAGCTGTGGTGTCATCGCTGCACCGCTTACACCTGTTGCCAAATTTTGATTACATCTACATTTTAAGAAATGGTGAAGTGATCGATGAAGGTTCGTTCGAAGACCTCAGCAAATACAGTTTTGTATTTAAGGAAATGTGGGAGCAGCATTCTTCGGTTACGAAAGCGGTTCAAGAGATCGAGCTAGAAGAGTTTGTTGGCTTGGACGTGGCGTTGTAAAAAATACGACGTTGACAACAATCACGTTTTGCGTGGTAGTTGGTCGCATCTCTATTTTTGTATTTTGTATAAAAACACACCAAGTCCTTTCTCAGACACACCAAGTTTCTTTCGTGATATTAGTGTCGCCAAATATTTTAGTGCAATAGATTTCGAAATAAAGTTAGTAGTTTGTTGGCAACAGATATTGAATTGAATTCTATCTCTACATCATTTGAGACATTCACTGTATCGCTGTAGCAATCCCGAAACAATGGGAGTAACCGTCTTCATCGGTCAAGAAGAACTCAGTCTGTCCATAGTTTCGGTCAATAATGTCTGATACATGATATCCGAGATCCTTCAAACGCGTCCTTGTCTCATGAATGTCAGTCGGTGTCCAGTAAAGCCGGATGCCCTCATAGTCTTCCGGTTTGATCACTGTCCCAGATCTCTGATTGAGCCAGAAACAGGTATGTTCATTGTGAACCATACAACCGATTAACTTGCCTTCATGTCTTATTTCTCGGTCCATCGCGAGGCCGAGGCCCTCAACCCAAAAGCGTAAACTTTTCTCAAGATCAGCACTAGGAATCACAGGTATGCACGAGGTAATAAGCGCGTTCGCTCTCATAATTTTCATAAAAACTTCGTTTACATATTTGTCCAAAACCGCGTTGCAGCTAACAATGCGTCAATACAATATCGTATATATTTTCCTTTTGTGTTTCGTGCTTGGCCGCGAGGTGTGCTGATTTAAGTCAGCAGTTTGTTAACAACTGAAGTCGTTATTTTCTATGAACTAGAAACTGAGTCCTTCACTTGCTATGCACTGTAATGTTGCGCAGAATGGTGTGGTCGATATAAAACGTTCCAAACGGAATAAATGAGGACACTAAAATGATCCACGCTGTGGTGCTTAACTTCCATTTTAGTTTTGCCGCTATCCACAGGGCACTAATAACGAATAGGATGAACAATGCTCCGTGTACCGGCCCGATTGCCTTTACCCAGGAGGGATCTTTCAACATATATTTAATTGGGACGGCCACAAAAACTAAAAGAAGTAATGAAGTGCCTTCAAGAAACCCATAAAGTCTTAATCGCCCAATTGGTGTTGTGAAATACTTTGTCATATCCATGAATGTACAACGACTATTCGCGAGAACCGCGCATCCTGAGCGCGCTTATTTCAATTTTTTCTTTTTTGATTTTCCTTCATCATTCCACGCCGAACGTACTGTTTTGCTTTCAAAATAATTTAATGTCAGTCAAGCAAATTTCATGTTCAGTCATCATCTGAAGTCAACACGCCTCTTTTCTTATTTATTTCTTCCACTCATTATTTGATTCATCCGCATCCATAAATATTCCACCCTTCAGCTTTATTGATTTTATTTTCTTTTTAGGTGTGATGGCTATTTGGACTTGATGTTGATTTGATTGCCATACTGCCGGGCTTTGATGAAAATTTTCAGCTGTTCCATCATCGTATGAAACAGCGAGATCAAACGGCGCAACCATGCCTCCGATATTACTGACAACAACAGCGGTGGAAGCGCCTGATGATTTCACATTGTCGATGGCTAAGTCAATATAATTGGTAGTGAAAAACCAATTATGCCAAAACCAGTTTAAGTTTTTTCCTGAAACATTGTTAAACGTATTAAAGAAATCCCACGGTATCGGATGCTTGCCGTTCCAACGATCCATCTAAGCATGAAGACATTTTTTAAACATGTCATCTCCGAGAAAATCTTTCATGGCGAGATAGCCAAGCGAGGCCTTACCATATTCGTTGTTGCCAAACCCCGGGCCTGTTAACGCATCACCTGGAGTGATGATGGCAATATCTTCAAGTGAAGAGGGATCTGAAATCCACGGTATAACTCTGAATCGATTATAAAATTCTTCTGCTTTTTCTGTTCCCATGTCTTCCCTACCAATCAGAATCTCAAACGTTGTTGCCCAACCTTCATCCATGAAACCATAGCGTGTTTCATTTATGCCCATGTAGAAGGGCATATAGGTGTGAACAATTTCGTGTTCAGCAACAAAACGTGAAAAATCCGGATTCTCATATGACTCATCATTCGCCATCATCGGATATTCCATTCCTGCGAAGCCTTGAAAAATTGTCGTTTTCTCATAAGGATAAGGAATGCCTGGCCATTTGTGAGAAAACCAGTTTAACGAATGACGTCCATACTCCACCATCTTTTCAAAATCGTCTGACGTTGGAAGATACGCTGCCTGGACACTCGCTCTTCGTTTCGTTACGTCGTCCACCACCACGCTTCCGCCGTCCCAAACATAATGATCACTCAGTCCAAACGCCATGTCTGGAATATTGGTCGCCTTAAACTGCCAGCTATTGGTGGCGTTTTGTTTTGTAATTTTTTTAGCTGCGACCTCTTCACGAGTTACGATATTGATCGTTTCATCAGAAGAAAGTGATTTGTTAAAGCGTTGCAGAATTTCCGGTTGCAATAAATTTTCAGGATGTTGTAATGTACCAGTGCCCCAAACGA
>CBQWHS010000648.1:0-3185 GCA_967728665.1 uncultured Chryseosolibacter sp.
GGTCTTGCATGAACTCTTTGCAGATCCTAATGAATCCGATTTCGTAAAGGCAAAGTCAGTTGCGTTTGGCATATTTATGGGAATTGTGCCGATCTGGGGGTTTCAATTAATAGCGGCAATTGCACTTTCAATCTTATTCAGATTAAATAAAACTTTAGTCATTATTGCGACAAACATTAGTATTCCTCCAATGATACCGGTCGTGATTTATGCCAGTCATTGGGTTGGTAAATGGTGGATGGGAAACAACGCACACGACATGACGTTCACCAAAGAAATTACCCTGGCTTTTGTTCATGAAAATTTCTTACAATACTTTGTTGGGGCATTTACGCTTGCATTTGTAGCCGCTATTTTTTTTGGACTATTCACCCTTGCATTGCTTAAAATACTGTCCAGGAGGAAACAGGGCTCAACGAAACTTTGAATCAGGTTCATTGAGTATATTGCCGAATTATGGAGCAGGGTTTTCTAAGCATTTACTACTTTTTTCAGAGACGCAAATCTGCTTTTTGGTTTACATTCATTTCCATTTTTGTCATATTGGGATTGTTAGCCAGCCGGGTAAAGGTCGAAGAAGATATTTCAAAATTTTTTCCGGATGATGAGCGGGTTGAGAAACTGAATTACGTTTTTCGTAACGCGAAATTGGCCGAGCGGCTTGTTGTTATGATTTCCGTTCGCGACAGCACATTGAAACCGAATGCTGACAGCCTTGTAGCTTTTGCTGATAGGATTCTTCCGGAGCTTGAGGTGAATTTGAAATCACACGTTTCGTCAATCAGCGGCCGCATTGATGATTCTAAGATAACGACCCTTGTAGCGGGGATACAGGAACAGTTGCCTTTTTTGTTGGATGAAAAGGATTATTCTCAAATCGACTCGCTTATTGCTCCGCGAAATATAAATGACGCGCTCAAGAATAGTTACAACCAATTGGTGTCGCCAACAGGGCTGCTCACCAAGAGATTGATTATTAACGACCCGGTTGGGATTTCCTTTTTAGCACTGAGAAAACTCCAGAATCTTCAGGTTGACAATAATGTGGAGATGTATGATAACTACCTTGCGACCATCGACCATCGCCATCTTATTTTTTTTATTCAACCATTATTCAAGGCCAGCGATACTGGGAACAACTCAGTCTTGATAGACGAACTTGACGCGACTATAGAAAATGCTTCCCGGCATAGTAACTACGTCACCACTTCTTATTTCGGTGGCACTGCAGTGGCCGTTGCGAACGCCAAACAATTGCAACGCGATACATACATCACGCTTTCATTGATGTTTGTTCTTCTCGCTATGATTCTCTTTAGCTTTTTCAGAAAGAAGCGAGTCCCATTCTTGATCCTAATTCCTGTTTTATTTGGAGCGATCTTTTCGCTGGCGTGCGTTTATCTTGTGCAAGGGACGATTTCAATTTTGGCGCTGGCTGCAGGGTCAATCATTTTAGGAATAGCCATTAATTATTCACTTCATTTTCTTTCTCACCTCAAGCATGCTGCCGATGTTGCTCAGACGATAAAAGATTTAGTGAAGCCGATGACAATCGGAAGTGCCACAACAGTGCTGGCATTTTTCTGTCTCCAATTCGTAAATGCCGCTGTTTTACGCGATGTGGGTTTGTTCGCAGCCTTTAGTTTGATAGGCGCCGCGTTGTGTTCATTAGTTTTCCTGCCGCATTTCATCCGGCACGATGCTTATTCACAGAATCACAATGACTCATGGATTGAGCGCTTTGCATCTATCTCGTTAGATCAAAGACGAGGTTTGGTTTTTGGTATTTTTATTTTGACGCCTGTATTCTTGTATTTTGCTAAGGACGTTTCCTTTAATTCAGATTTAAGTCAGCTCAACTTTATGTCTGAAGAACTCAAGACCTCGCAACAGAGACTTGAGCAGATAAATAAAGCCTCGCTTTCTTCGGTCTATATAGTTTCGCAAAGCAGAACGTTGCAGAAAGCTCTTCAGAAAAATGAGATCGCATCAAGATTACTTGAAAAGCTAAAAGATCAAGGCAGCGTTCAACGTTACTCAAGCATTTCAAATTTTTTATTGTCGGATTCACTCCAGAGGATAAGGTTGGCTAAATGGAAAACGTTTTGGACGCCTGACAAAATTTCAACCCTAATGGAGCAGGTAGAACGGCTAGGAGGCGAATTGCATTTTTCAACCAAGGTGTTTTCCAACTTTGAAAACCTTCTCACGCGCGAGTATATAGCTATTGACACTACCTTCACAAAAGAATTGCGTTCCGGTTTTTTTGATGATTACATTATTGAAAAAGATGGATTGGCAACAATCATATCGTTAGCCAATGTTTCGCCTAATGATAAACCGGCGGTCTATGCTTCGTTAAAAACAACACCTGCAAATGCATTCGACCGCCAGATGTTGACTAATCTTTTCGTTGAATATGTACACGCTGATTTTAATTTCATTGTCACCTTCACGTCAGCGCTAGTCTTTCTTGCGCTCTTGCTGACCTATGGAAGAATTGAACTGACGATGATCACGTTTTTTCCGATGCTCATCACGTGGATATGGATACTCGGCATTATGGCGTTGCTGAACATTGAATTCAATATTGTGAATGTGATGATCTCAACTTTTATTTTTGGCCTTGGTGATGATTACAGCATTTTTACTATGGACGGACTGCAGCAGGAATATGCACACGGAAAAAATAATATCTCTTCTATCCGCAGTTCGATTTTTTTATCAGCGTTGACGACAATTTCCGGTTTGGGCGTTCTCATTTTTGCACAACACCCCGCACTACGGTCGATTGCTGCAATCTCAATCATTGGGATCGTTTGTGTTTTTATCATGTCCCAAACAATTGAGCCATTCCTTTTTCGATGGTTGATTACGCGAAGGACTGCATCCGGGCACGCACCAATGACCGTTTGGGGAATGGTTCGTACTTTTTCCCATTACGGATTTTTTGTTCTCGGGTCTTTTTTGTTAACAATTATCGGCGTTTTATTAAAGCTCATACCTTTTGGAAGGAAACGTGTTCAATTTTTTTATCATCAACTAATTTCATCTTATACAAGAGCACTTGTCTACCTGGCTCCCGCAATACGGCCACGCATTGAAGGTAAAACACCTGCCACTTTTAATCGGGCTTCCGTAATCATTGCGAATCATAGTTCGTTCATGGACATTTTGCTGACAGT
>CBQWHS010000649.1:0-3184 GCA_967728665.1 uncultured Chryseosolibacter sp.
ACACACGATTTGAAATCACCTCTTAATGGAATATTGGGATTAGTTCGATTGATTAAGATGGAGAGAAAACTCTCGGACCGCGAGTCAGAATACTTTACGCATATAGAATATTCATGTAGGAAAATGCAAGACCTCATTACAGACATTCTTGAGGTCAATCGGATTGAACAGGGAAAGGCTGTTGATAATAAAGAGACAGTTGTTCTAGAGAGATTGATAAATGAGTTGAGTGTGAATTTTGCGCAGGCCGCAGCATCGAAGCAAATACAACTGGTGTTCGAAGTCTCAGATGAAAGGCTTGAGACGGACCGTGTTAGTCTAACGCGTATTCTTGAAAATCTTCTATCCAATGCAATCAAGTTCTCACCGTTCGGAAAAAAGGTATGGCTTAGATTGAGTTCGGAGAATAATAACGTCCGGTTTGAAGTGATCGATCAAGGACCGGGAATTCCTGTTGAAGAGCAGCCGAAACTTTTTAAAAAATTTCAGAAACTTTCAAATCGTCCAACGAACTCGGAAAATTCCACCGGCCTCGGATTGTCAATTGTCAAGGAACTTACAACACACCTTGGAGGCGAAATCAGTTTCAGTTCAACCGTTGGACAAGGTTCAGTCTTCATTGTTACGCTACCAAAAAATGTAAACGCAAAAATTTAGATGCTCATGAGCAAGAACATCACTCTCGTTTTGTCCGGCGGAGGAGCGCGTGGAATTGCGCATATTGGCGTAATAGAGGAAATGGAGAGCAGAGGTTATGTTATTAATTCTATTGCGGGAACTTCTATGGGTGCATTCGTTGGTGGTGTATATGCCGCCGGGAAACTCAAAGAACTTAAAGAATGGCTGTATACACTCGACAAACAAAAGATATTTAGTCTTCTCGATTTTAATTTCGGCATGCAAGGGTTCATCAAAGGAGACCGGGTGCTGAATGCCATGAGAGCGTTCGTGCCGGACACAGAGATTGAATCGTTAAGGATAAAATTCACTGCTACGGCTTTTGATCTTGCTAACGAGAAGGAAGTTGTATTCTCGACAGGAAATCTTTATCAGGCTATTCGGGCATCTATTTCCATTCCCACGATTTTTACTCCGGTGATTTCTGGCAACTCAATTCTGGTCGACGGTGGTGTAGTGAATAATATTCCAGTCAAAAATGCAGTCAGGACCGACAATGATGAATTAATTGCTGTAAACGTAAACGCTAACATTAAGCTCAATGCGCCAACACTTGCGAGCGAAGAAAGTATCGGGCAAACTTTTTACGCAAAGAGCTTATTGAAATTCAAATCAAGGTTTGCGGTTAGTACTTCCGAAAATCAGGAGATGAGATTCAATTACTTCAATTTAATTACGAACACCATATTATCGACGACCAATCAACTGGCCCAAATGACCCTTCTGCAATATCCTCCCAAAATCCTGATAGAAATTTCACGCAACTCGGCGGGAACATTTGAGTTTTTTAAAGCTCAAGAGTTAGTTGAACTAGGCAGAGCTGCCGCGAAGAAGGCGTTCGACTCTGTCTAGTAGCCAAAACTTTCGACTGGATTTGATTTGCTCTCTACAGGAAGAAATTCATGACCGACATTTCGACCAATATTTCCGAAGTCTTAACCTCTTAATCGTGCTATTCCGATTTGAGTTTTGCAAGAGCAAATCACCGTGCTCATAACAAACATCAAATGCTATGGAACAAATCATCAAAATCGTTTTGGCGGTCATTTTTGGTCTGGCTGCCCTTGCCAAATTTTCTGGAAAAACGAAAGACACCTTCGAAAGGGTGGGATACGGAATTGGGTTTATGTATGGCATTGCTGTTGCCGAAGTCATTTTCACAATTGGGTTATTTACCAGGTACGATCTGTTGGCAACGATCTCGCTACTTTCGATCATATGCGGAGCAGTGTTGACACTGATAAAACAACATGCTCCCGCTAAAAATTATGCGATGGCTCTTCTATCGCTCGTACTCCTTGTCGTGCTTTCCCTTGAATTAACTGGTCTTCTATGAGAGCAACTGCACAGTGAAAGCCCGCAAAACTGGTTGCCGACATTTCGACCAATACTTCCGAACTGCCAACCTTCTATTGGAGATTATCCAAACGCAACTTTGTTCAACAATTCGCGGAAGCATCAACTGAAGAATCATTAGCCGAATTGGGTAGAGGGAGCAGGCAAGTTAGTCTTTGCTCAATGTCATTCATGGCGTGAGGTAAAGAGGTTGGCAGCATTGTAAAAGACGACTTGCCTTTTTTCAACGGAACAAAAAAAAATACAAGTATGAATTTGATAGCAGACTTAAGCTGGCGGTATGCAACGAAGAAAATGAATGGCAAGACTGTTCCAGATGAAAAAGTAAAATACATTTTGGAGGCAGCACGGCTTGCGCCCTCATCCTCAGGTTTACAACCTTACAAGATAGTTGTCATCAGCGATCCGGAATTGCTTCAAAGACTTAAGCCGTTTGCACATAATCAAAGCCAGATAACAGACTGTTCGCATTTGATCGTGTTCGCAACATGGGATCATTATTCCTATGAACGTATTGCCGATGTTTTCAAACGGACAGCTCGTGAGCGGGGGCTTGATGAACATACCCTTGAAGAGTATCAAAACACACTTTGGAATTCTTATCAACCATACGGAATAATTTGGCACAAAGCTCATGCAGCGAAACAGGCTTATATCGCGCTGGGGTTGGCGATAGCTGCCGCGGCTGAACAACGCGTCGACTCAACACCAATGGAAGGATTCGATCCTGAAAAAGTAGATGAACTTCTTGCTCTTAGAGAAACCGGTTTCACGTCGGTGGTACTTCTTGCGCTTGGTTATAGAGACGAATCCAATGACTGGTTGCTCAAGCTCAAAAAAGTGCGAACACCAAAACAGGATTTCATTGTCGAAATAAAAGATAGTGCAATTGTTGAGTTATAGAGTTGTATGGGAGCGCCGGAACACTTACTGGAACTATCAAAGGAATTCGCATCAGCAACCCTGAAGAAAGTTGGCAGAGTGTACACCTATCACAATCTTGAGCATACCGAAATGGTCGTAAGAGCCGCAAGAATTATTGGACACGCGTCACACCTGACGTTAGAACAGCTTAATATGGTACTGATAGCGGCCTGGTTTCACGATGTCGACTATTACAAAGGCGTGGTCGAACACGAGGAGAGATCGG
>CBQWHS010000650.1:0-3179 GCA_967728665.1 uncultured Chryseosolibacter sp.
ACTGTTTACGACGACATTATCATCATGCCACTACGGTTATCAGAGGGGCTCGATGCGGCGCATGGATACATTCAGGCATTCAACATCCGCACAGGTAAAATTGAATGGGTGTTCAAGACCATTCCATCAGCAGGTGAATTCGGTGCAGACACCTGGCCTGCGAATGTTTACGATGATGAAACGGTAGGTGCCGCCAACAATTGGTCAGGCATGGCTGTTGATCGTGAGCGCGGCATGGTATTCATTCCGACAGGCTCTGCAGCATTTGATTTTTACGGAGGCAATCGAAAAGGCGCAAATCTTTTTGCAAATACATTGCTTGCGCTTGATGCCAAGACAGGTAAACGTATTTGGCATTTCCAGTTTGTTCATCACGACATCCTTGATCGTGATGCACCTGCGCCTCCGAACTTGTTAACGGTTACACATGGGGGAAAGTCAATTGATGCGGTAGCGCAAGTGACGAAACAGGGATTTGTTTTTCTATTCAATCGCGAAACAGGAGAACCGTTGTTTGAAATTAAGGAAGTAGCGACTCCAGCATCGGATGTTCCAGGTGAAGAAGCATGGCCAACACAGCCAAGACCTGTGAAGCCTGAACCTTATGCACGTCAAACCTTAACGGCAGATGACATCAATCCAAAGGCGTCAAACAGAGAAGAGCTTCTTGCGAAATTGAAGATGGCGCGAAGCGAAGGGCCGTTTACTCCGTTGTCTGCGAACGGATCTATAATTTATCCCGGATTGGATGGCGGTGCTGAGTGGGGCGGTGCAGCGGTTGATCCGGACGGGATAATTTATATCAACAGTAATGAGATGGCGTGGCTTCTTTCGTTAAACAAACGCAGTTCATCAGGCGGAAATTTTATTCATCCTGGTCAACAAGTCTACGCAAACTTTTGCTCATCATGTCACGGAGCGGAACGCAATGGAAATCCTGCCAGTGGATTTCCATCATTAGTCAATATCAACAATCGCTTTCAGCGAGAGCATGTGCTAAATGTAGTTGCGAAAGGCAAGGGAATGATGCCAGCTTTCCGACAGCTAACGGATCAGCAAAAAAAACTTCTTGTGGCGTTCTTGTATGGCGACAAAGTAGATGTTGACGATAAAGCAGAAGTGGGAATGGGAATGGAATCGAAAGCAGATGCAAAGACGGTGTTTAGCATTTCCGGTTACACAAAATTTCTTGACTCCAACGGCAACCCCGCTGTGAAACCACCATGGGGTACATTGAATGCTATTGATTTAAATACGGGCGAATATGTATGGAAGAAAACTTTTGGAACTTATCCTGAACTTGATTCTGCTTACGATGGTGAAACCGGTTCTGAAAGTTATGGGGGACCAGTGGTGACAGCAGGAGGTCTGCTTCTGATCGCGGGAACAAAAGACACGAAGTTCAGAGCCTATGACAAGAAATCAGGAATCGTGATTTGGGAGACGATACTTCCGGCAGCTGCATTTGCAACCCCGAGCACGTATGAGGTCAAAGGAAAACAATATGTAGTTGTTGCCTGCGGAGGCACGAAGCTCCGCGCAACGAA
Organism: uncultured Chryseosolibacter sp.; assembly: GCA_967728665.1. Classification (GTDB taxonomy): domain Bacteria; phylum Bacteroidota; class Bacteroidia; order Cytophagales; family Cyclobacteriaceae; genus Chryseosolibacter. The sequence continues at coordinate 1,548 of CBQWHS010000650.1, forward strand.
AGGTGACAGTTACGTTGCTTTCACCCTGCCTTAACCTAGCACCGCAAGAAGTACAAAGAAGAATGAGAATGATGTAATAACAAGTAACGCCATGTAGACGTACACTATGTTCACATTCTTAAGCTGAGTTGCAATTTTTTTCATGGCATTGGTGTGTTGATGTTTTAGATAAGATTTTGGGTAACGATCTCATACAACTTTACCGTAAGAACGATGATGCAAATCAACACGAACTTCATCTGGTTAAATTTTAATCTTCTGCTGACCGACATATGTTTTGGATTTAGTGGTAAAACTTCAACCTCACAGCCCCTCGTCAAATCATAGATCAAATGTATACCACAGCCGCCTCGCGGGCGCTGGAAATCCCGTATGTCCGCTACTCATGTAAGAATTGATGGGAAACTAAAAGCTGTCCGGTCGAAAAGTAACCCATGAATGCGTGTTTTGGAGTCAAATGGGAGTTTTTGCCGTTGAGTGCTTTTCTTTACCACGGCATAAATGCACTGATTGTTGTGTCCTTTTAGCCGCTTAACTCTTCATATATGGTGTTTTTGTCGGCTGGACGGATAAACGCACAGACGTTGGAAATGAGATACCATCGGAATGGGGAATTTTCTCACAGCATGTTTCCCTTTTGCCGTAAGATTTTGCTAAACCCTCGCTCAATTTAGTGTTGTCCAATCTTATAACGCCGACAGACACAGTGTGAAAATCTGTGCATGAAATTTTAGCAAAACATAGACATGAAAGAGAATGAAGAAGCAATTTTGAAGCAAGTGCTTCAGTTTGCGACTGATGCACATGGAGTTCAGAAACGGAAATACGCTGAAGAATTATATATCGAGCATCCCAAGAGAGTAATGGAAATTGTCAGACAATACACGAGTGAATTGCCCGTGTTGTCTGCTGCTTTGCTACACGATGCTCTGGAAGACACGAGCACTACTCCGCGTGATTTGCAGAAATTTTTGTTCGAAATCATGCCAGTGGATTCAGCGAATCAAACACACAAGATCGTTGTCGAGTTGACTGATGTATATATAAAGAAGGATTACCCGATGCTCAACCGCAGAACCAGGCGGCAGCGGGAAAGCGAACGACTCGCATTAGCAAGCGCAGGTGCTCACACCGTTAAATATGCCGACGTTATTGACAACGTTGTTGACATTTTTAATCACGATTCTGATTTTGCGCTGATATACATGCGTGAGTGTAAACAAATGTTGCCGATGATCAATAAAGGCAATCCAGAGTTATATGCAAGAGCGGCAAGAATTGTGGATGATTGTTTAAGAGAATACTGGAACAAGGCGAATATTCACGCGTTGTAAAATCAGGCAACTTTAAAATGCTCTGTCTTCGTGAAGGCAATTCCAGGTGTTTCAAGATCGATGTTGAAACGCGTTCCGGTTTTGGGTGAACTTTCCACTTCGATATCCGAACCCATTGCGTTCAGGAATTTTTTACTTAGTGAAAGGCCGAGCCCGGTCCCAATTTCCTGTCGTGTACCGAGCCTGCTACCACGCTTGTCGACATTAAAAAGATTTCTTAATGTAGGAGTATCCATTCCGATTCCATTGTCAGCAACGGTAAGACTGGTAACGCTTTCATTCTGCACGGCATTAACGG
>CBQWHS010000651.1:0-3176 GCA_967728665.1 uncultured Chryseosolibacter sp.
AACCCCTCCCTAACTCTTATTCGGATTCTATTTGCTTTTTTTCTAATTATCTGGTCACTTAATTTTTCCTTAGGCCAATCAAGAACAGTTACCGTTCGGGTGCTCGATGCAAAAACACAAAAGCCGATAAACGGGGCGAATGCTTTAATCGCAGAGCTTCCTGCTAGACTCGTAACAAATTATCTTGGATATTTTGAACAGGTCATATCTTCAAACATTTCCAAAATCAAAATCTCGCATATTGGCTATCAGACAAACTTAGTTGAAATTCCATCCGCCGATAAGTTCACGGTTCTTCTGATGCCCGTGGAAATCCACCTTGATCCTATTGATCTTCGTAACGGCGCAGAGGACTATCAAAAATCAAAACTCAACTTTTTTTTGCAACGACAAGACTCTTCTGAAAGCGAAGTTCACGCTTCTTTCAATCTTGGCTGGGAAGCTTTCTACGAAAGACTTAAAAGGACTATCATGAATGATCCTGAACTTGTGAAACCAGATGTTGACGTTGATGTACATTTCACAATCAACAAAGATGGAACTGTTACCGATATTTTTCTGACGCCAGACTCCGCGATCAATAGCCAAGTGATTCGAAAAGCATTAATGAATTTTTCAGCGTTTCGCCCGGCAAGCCAGAACAAAAAAAATGTAGCTGAAAGATTTATTCTCAAATTGTTAGCTGATGAGCATAAAATATTTGTTCTTGTTGAAAATCAACCTGAATATCCGAGTGGATATGAGGGCATGATGGAATTTATAAGACAAAACTTAAATTATCCGAAGAGTGCACGGAGAGAGGGTGTTGATGGAACAGTGTTCGCGAGCTTCATTGTCAACAAAGATGGCTCGCTAAGCGACATCAAGATTGAGAAAGGATTGCAACAGGATTGTGATGAGGAAGTTCTTTGGCTTATTGGACAAATGCCAAAATGGAAACCAGGATTTCAGAACGGGAAGCCAGTCAATGTCAGGTTTAAGCTACCAGTAAAGTTTAAGCTTAACAATCAAAGAGATAATCAGGCGATTCGTCCGCAAGTAGAATCTCCCTCTTTTCCCGGCGGCATTCACATGTTCAACAAATACCTTAACGAAAACAAAAAGCAACCAAATCAGTACCCTCCGCCGAATTCATTTTCAAACGTGGTTTCTTTGTCGTTCATGGTTGACACTCTCGGACATATAGCAGACATTCACGTGGAAAAAAGCCTCGGCGCTGTGTTCGACAATGAAGCTGTCAGGTTGTTTAGCTCTATGCCGTCATGGAATCCAGCGCGCGTTAACAGCAAAGCCAGAAATTTTCGCTGGAATGGCGCAGTAGACTTTAACACGATTCCACCAGAGGATGTAACTGCAGCTGCAAAAAGTTTTAATAAAGGTTTACAATATGCGAAGAAGGAAAAAGATGTAGAAGCACTTCAACTCTTTGATGAGGCTATCTTAAAAGACCCAACGCGTATTAATTATTTTTTTAATAGGGCGGTAGTTCTAATTAGAATGGGAAAAGTAAGTGAAGGTTGTGCTGATTTAAATCAAATAAGATCACGCGATTCTTACGCGGAGGGATTAGCGAATAACCATTGTAACGGCAACTAGTTTTACTCGCTCCAATCGAGCCATCATTCCGAATAATTAAGTTAAGTTCATGAAAGGAAGGATTGTTAGAGTATGTTGCGTTGATGGTGATATTAATGTCTGTGACAGGATGTATGCTAAAAATTTGGACTATCAGGATTCAGGACTCACGTCGCTTCAAAAACAGGAGCTGTCGTGTCTCTAGTTTAGGAATTCTTTTTACAACATTATTTCCAATACTTTTTATGAGTTCTTTTGGTTTTAATGATTCATGGTTGGCCAGATGAATTTGCTAATATTATTTTTGCCGTTGTAATATCAGCTACTGCGATTTTGAGATCAAAGTCCACAGAGTTGCGCTTACGCTGAACTATGGTAAGTTACAAGTCGATAAAAGCTGCGCCGGCAAATCCATATCAATTAAAAAAAATTCGGCCCCGGTCAACGTCTTAAACCGCGTTTGTCAGGGCCGGATCAATTTTATATTGTCGATCACTTAATACTGATGTGTAATTGATCGGTGTGATCTTTCGACGTGATCATCATCAGGTATATGCCGGGGCTTAGTTTTAAGTCATAGTCTTTGCGGAAACTTCCGGTCTTCTCCGCAGTGTATGTATCTACAACTTGTCCAACGACATTATAGATCGCTATCTTAACTGGGCCGCGATCGCCATTCATAACGAGTGCGAAATTTCCATTCGAAGGATTGGGATAAACCACCGGCTCGGTTTGAATCTCTGACACTTCCGGTGTACTCGCTCTCGCGCTGGAAGCTGATCTTCCAATCGGCTCAGTGCCATAAACAAGTTGTCCTTTGTGATAAACCGTTATTCGCTGATTTTCTGCAAGCGTTCCATTTTGGTAGGAGTAGTCATTCGATTGATTGAAGCTTGAGTGATCACTTTTCGTTATCCTGTATTGAATATTTCCAGTAGCGCCAGACGGATAGAAAGTATTTGCCAATGGACTCATTTTCAATTCGAGATAAGCATTAGCCGTAGGTTGCGCCGGACTCACACTTGTGAAACTTCCTGTGACAGCCGTTGTACCCATCTTCGCGTAGTCAACGGTGAAATTCAACGGCGAAGAGCCTTCAGTTGTAAACCAATAACGCGCGGTTACATCCCTGAAATCAACAGGCACATTACCATCGTTTCTAATTTCAACAATTGTATTGATGGTGCTGTTGCCGGAATTCTTCGCTTCGGAGAAAGCTTTGAAACTCACAGCCGGTGTATCTAATGTAGGTTCCGTTCCCCAGATCAATGTTCCATTGTGATAAAGCGTGATTTGACTATTGTCTGCATACGTGGTGTTGGTTTGCATGGAATAATCATTGGACTCATTAAACGCAGACCAGTCACTGTTAGAAAAGCGCGACTGAATCTCGCCCGAGTTTCCATTTGGCAGGAGAGCTCCAGCGGCAGAACTAAAACTGTATTCGATGTACCCAAATGCTTTTACACGCGGAGACGCCAGCGATACATATCTCAAGCTTACTTTGTTGCCGCCCATCTGCGCGTAGTCAATCCACAGACCCAAACTTCCCGTGAAATTTTCTGGCGTGATCCAGTAGCGCGCTGTCAATTGATTATAGG
>CBQWHS010000652.1:0-3165 GCA_967728665.1 uncultured Chryseosolibacter sp.
CGGGATGGGCATGATTTTACAGCTTTCATTTCAAAATTAAATTGATATGGAAGTTCAATCGCAAAGTATATTAACCGGGTTTAGCGAACGGGAAAAAGGCGCTTACCTGGCTGCTCTCGCATCGCTGGCAACGGCAGACCGAAGTGCGTCTGAAGAAGAACTTGATCATCTACGTGAAATGGCAATGGCTGCCGGTCTCTCCAAGCAACAAGAGGATTTCATTTTGCATTCTGCGACTGACATTTCAGGAGAAGATTTAACAAAATGTTTGGATGTTTTAAAAACGAGTGAGCTTCGATTTTCACTGATCACAGATCTGATCGCGTTAGCAAAAGCAGATGGCGAATACGACAACCAGGAAAAAGCAAACGTCGAAAAAATAGCGACTTATTTGAAAGTCAATGATCAGCAAGTCGATGTTCTCGATCAGTTTGTGAGCAAGGCCGCAGAAAAAGCTACCGGGAAAGAACCCGTTCAGGAAGAAATTTCCCGTCCAGGATTTTTGGATTCACTCGGACTTAAAAACCAATTTTCAAATGCAGGTTTGAATTTTGGGTCGACGGGAAAAGGTATCATGGGAATGCTTGGCCCAGTAATTCTTGGAAGCATTGCTACAAGAGCATTTGGTGGAAGAAGGCGCAGCCCAATGGGCGGAGGAATTGATGGGGGAATGCTCGGTGGAATTCTTGGTGGAATGTTGGGTGGAAATAATCCATTCGGTATGGGCGGCATGGGTCGTGGTTTGAGTTCTATTATCGGAGGTATCAATCGCAGCAGAAGCGATCGAAGCTTAGGCGGGTTGCTTGGGAGATTGATGTAGCAAGAGCTGATTCAACAAGGCGAGATACTACCACATTGATCGCAAATAAATAGAGTTGTCAATTTATAGACTTCACCTGGTTTTTTCTCTGCTCGAAAAGCCATTCCCAAAGACCATTGGTTTGCGTAACCTCGTGCCAGATATTATGTGCGCTATTTGGAAACTCTGTGTATTTAGGATTACCTCCCACTTTTTTCATTGCATCAATCATATCACGCGAACCGCTCACCGGCACGTTCTTATCAAGTGCTCCATGGAACGCCCATACGGAGACATTTACAATACGCTGTGCAAGTTTAGGATCGCCTCCTCCGCAGACAGGTATGGCAGCGGCAAACATGTCCGGACGAGTTGTTATAAAATGCCACGATCCATAACCTCCTCTTGAAACACCACTCACATAACGCCTATCCGCATCAATACTTACTTCTTGTTCAAGTTTCAATATCGCATCAAACACCAACGTATCGATGGTTGGATAATTCGGAATTCCGCCCCACCCGGCTCCCTCTGGACAGAACGGAATAAAAATGAAAGCAGGATAATGATATTGATTAGACCCACTCGTCAGTAGTTGTGCAGGCGGAGATTCATATCCACCATATGGTAGTGCAACAACCAGAGGATATTTTGTTTCCTGATTATAGTCTTGTGGCTTGATCAAAACATATTTTAACGTCTGGCCTTTATCATTTGTAAAACTTCGCTCTTCACCTAGCTCAACCACCTTCGCTGTTTGTTCTGCATTCTTTGTTTGCCAATATAAATGCGTAGAGCTTTCACTTGATAGGGACAATCCAAACACCAACGCAAAACTACAGATGGTCATGCCGGCGAAGCCAATCAAACTTGTCCAGAATTTTGGAAATTGGACATCGTTATTTTCTTTCTTCGCCTCCCTGGCTTCATCTAAAAAATTTAACAGAAACAAAAAAGGAATTATGTTGCCGAATAATCCAATCCACTCAATGACTTTCTGAAGAGAAATCTTCAAAGACATGTCACTGGAAACAATGCTGATGATTACCAAAACAAGCAATGACGTGGCCATCGCAAGCATAAGAAACCCAGCTCGTTTCAACCATCTCCTTTCGGCTGACTTCGAAAAAACAAAACTGAAGCCCAGCGCCAACGCCACAACTAAAGACACTATCACCACAGCAACATAGTATTGTTGCACATCCCTTCGTCCGGACAAGATCAAATACAATAATCCTTGTTGTAAGAAACTCACGATCAATGCAAAGATCTCAATCGAAAAAGTTACCGTATACTTTTTAAAGCTGTAGTATTTTAGCAGCGCAACAAATACAGCAAGAGAAATCATTGAGGCTATCAAGAACCAGCCCATGTACGATTCAAAAGTGAAAAGAGCACCTCCGACAAGCAAATAAAGAATGCCGTGGAGCAAGCCAGCCAGGACAAACAATCCCAATGTTATGGCACTAATGTAATAGAGGTCTTTATTCATAAATGATGGCGATCTTAGAAGTACCAAATACGGTCTGCAAAGCAGTGGTCCCGTAAATATATTATGAAGTTACTGAACTTGCCGCGTACTGGCACTACCATCAAGCCGCCGCGTAGTGCTGGATTCTTATACGTTTAACCGTTCAGTCTCTAATTACAATATCCAGTTGTCGGCAAGCCTGATTGACGTCAAAAAATCTACAGAAAAAATGATCGAACTTCTCTCCGACCATTTGTGTTAAATATCAAGTTTAACCGAATCATCCACTCATCACTATGGCTAAGAGTCTTAACGATGTTCCAGTTTCAATTCTTGATCTCGCAAACATTGTCGAAGGCGATAGATCTGCTAGTGATGTTTTCAAGCGAAGTGTAAAGTTTGCACAGCATGCAGAACAGCTGGGATACAAACGCTATTGGTTTGCTGAGCATCACAACATGGAAAGTGTCGCATCGTCGGCAACCGCGATCTTGATAGGCAACATTGCGGAGAACACCAAAACGATTCGGGTTGGCTCTGGTGGGATTATGCTTCCAAACCATGCACCCTTAATTATTGCAGAGCAATTCGGAACTCTCGCACTGCTGTATCCGGACCGCATTGATCTTGGCCTGGGCAGGGCTCCGGGAACTGATCAGGCAACAGCCTACGCCTTACGCAGAAATTTGAACGGTGATGTCGATGCATTTCCAAGCGATGTGCAAGAGCTTATTCAATATCTTGGTCCCGCGGATAAACAAGGAAAGGTCAAAGCGGTTCCTGGTGCTGGCACAAACGTACCTGTATGGCTGCTGGGATCGAGCACATTCAGTGCACAACTTTCAGCGAAATTAGGTTTACCATTCGCATTCGCATCTCATTTCTCACCGGCTCA
>CBQWHS010000653.1:0-3161 GCA_967728665.1 uncultured Chryseosolibacter sp.
TGAAAATGCCAACTACAAAAAGCAAAAGAATATCGGCTTGCAGGCAATTTGGATAACGCCTATACGCGCGCTGTCAAAAGAAATTCAACTCTCAGCAAATCGGCTGGTGGAAGGGCTTGAGTTGCCCTGGAAAGTTGGCGTTCGCTCAGGTGATACAAAGTTAAGCGAGCGCGTTAAACAAAAGAACAAACCTCCCCAGCTTTTGATTACGACCCCGGAAAGTCTTCACTTGCTGCTGGCACAAAAAGATTATCCTGAGTTTTTTAAAAACATCAAAGTAGTCGTTGCCGATGAATGGCACGAGTTGATTGGGTCAAAGCGTGGCGTGCAGGTTGAATTAGCGCTTTCGCGATTAAAGGCAATTGCGCCTGCAATGAAAGTGTGGGGCATTTCGGCAACTATCGGCAACATGGATCAGGCTTTGCAAGCGTTGCTCGGAAGTTCTCTTCAAGAAGGCAGGTACAAGGTTGTAAGAGCAGACATTAAAAAGAAAGTAGAAGTGGAATCAGTTATTCCTGATTCACTCGAGAAGATGCCGTGGGCTGGTCACCTGGGAATTCAATTGTTGGAAAAGGTTGTTAACATAATTAAGCAGAGCAAGACAACATTAGTTTTTACAAACACAAGATCATTCGCAGAGATCTGGTATCAGCGAATTCTGAACGAAGCTCCTGAGTTATCCGGATTGATCGCCATGCATCATGGTTCCATCAGCCAGGAAATTCGAAATTGGGTGGAAGATCAATTGCACGAAGGAAAACTAAAGGCAGTTGTATGCACATCAAGCCTTGATCTTGGTGTGGACTTCCGTCCAGTCGAAACGGTGATCCAGGTGGGCAGTCCGAAAGGTGTTGCTCGTTTTCTCCAACGCGCTGGACGCAGCGGACATCAGCCTGGAGCAGTGAGTAAAATTTATTTTGTCCCTACGCATTCCCTGGAACTTGTTGAGGCTGCAGGGCTCCGTGAAGCTATTCGGCAAAATATTATTGAAGATCGTGTTCCCTATATCCGTTCATTTGATGTGTTGATGCAATACCTGATGACGTTGGCAGTGTCTGATGGCTTTGATCCAAAAGAAATTTACCAAGAGATCAAGAAAACGTTTAGTTACTCCAGTGTTTCTGAAGATGAATGGAACTGGCTTTTAAATTTTTTGACAACAGGTGGAGATTCGCTCCAAGCTTATGACGAGTATCGGAAAGTGGTGATCAAAGATGGATTATATAAAGTCGAGAACAGACAGATCGCGATGCGGCATCGTCTTTCTATAGGGACAATTGTGAGTGACAGCAGTCTTTTTATTCGGTATCTGTCAGGGAAATATTTAGGAACGATTGAAGAATATTTTATTGCCCGGCTAAATCCGGGAGATGTGTTTTGGTTTGCTGGAAAGAACCTGGAGTTGATACGGGTGAAAGAAATGGAAGCGCAGGTGCGAAAGTCAAATCGAAAGGCAGGAGCAGTGCCTTCATGGATGGGAGGAAGGATGCCATTGTCATCGCAACTGAGTGAAATGATTCGTTACAAGTTTAATGAAGTTGTAAAAGGTACAGACACAGACATCGAACTAAAATTTCTCAAGCCACTTTTTCAATTACAGCAGGAGCGTTCATTTCTTCCGGGTAGTTCAGATTTTCTGATTGAATATTTTCAATCTACGGAGGGATATCATATGTTGTTGTATCCGTTTGAAGGCCGTTTTGTTCACGAAGGAATGGCGGCACTTGTTGCTTATAGGATTTCCAGAATTCAACCGATCACATTTTCAATTGCCATGAATGATTATGGGTTTGAATTATTATCTGATCAACCGATTCCCGTTGAGGAAGCCGTTGAGACGGATTTACTCGGAACGGATAATTTAATGAACGACATTCAGGCCAGTATTAATTCGATTGAGATGGCGCGCCGGAAATTTCGTGACATTGCTGCGATCTCCGGTTTGGTGTTTAAAGGATATCCTGGCAAACCCGTCAAAGACAAGCATCTTCAATCATCGTCACAACTTTTTTTCAATGTCTTCCATGACTATGAAGCGCATAATCTTTTGCTGCGTCAGGCTTATGAAGAAGTGATGGACTTTCAATTAGAGGAAGCACGATTGCGAAGAGCACTCGAACGAATCAAAAAGCAAAAGATAATGATCACACATCCGGATAAGCCAACACCTCTCGCGTTTCCAATCATTGTTGATCGTCTGCGCGAAAAACTTACCAGCGAGAAACTTGAAGATAGAATCAAGAGGATGGCAGTGCAGTATGCAGAGTAGTCGTAGGATGATTTTGGCCCCAAACTTGTAATTCTCTCTGCTATGAGAAACATAGTGGTATTTGCACTTCTTATTTTTTCAGTTACTGCATGTACGGTTGATGACAATGATCCGCGTTACGATGAACGCAATCGCATTGTCGGCGATTACGATGTAGAAGAGTACAGTCAAACATTTAATGATGTCACCTACTACTCTATTCAAGTGTCAAAAGGAACGGGCTACGATGAAATTGTAATCAGAGATTTGTATGATGAAGGTCTTCGTGTCTATGCAATTGTGAACTACGATCGTATTACAATTCCCTTTCAGGTTGTTAACGGCTACGAGATTGATGGAACAGCTACACGCTATGGAAGCGAACTCCATTTCGATTATCGGGTGAAGGATAGAGTAAACAACGCCAGGACGGATTATTGTCAAACAGTGGCGAGGTAGGTTTTACTCGTCGGACGACGAGTAAACCTAAAACCGCATGAAGAACTCAGTACCTTTTCCTACGGTAGATTTTACTGTTAATGTTCCCTGGTGCTGACGCATGATTTGGCGCGACAAGCTTAATCCAATTCCTGAACCGGTCTTTTTTGTGGTGAAGAACGGAATGAATATTTTTTCCATCGCCTCAGGATCAATTCCGACACCGTTATCACGAATCGAAATCAACGGACGTGATTTATCATTAAGAGAGGCTTTCAGTTCAATTAATTTTTCTTCCTGATCTTCGAATGCTTGAATGGCATTTTTGATCAGGTTGATGATCACTTGCTCGATCATATTTTTGTCTGCGGAAATCGTAAGATCTTCCGGGTAAACGGAAATCTTCAAGTGAATATTTTTCTCCATCAATTCTTTTCGATGAAGCATGCACAACTCATCGAGAAGGGGTTTAACA
>CBQWHS010000654.1:0-3157 GCA_967728665.1 uncultured Chryseosolibacter sp.
TTCAGTTGAATAATGGAGATGGAAGCTTTAGCGAGATAGGTCAGCTGGCAGGAATTTCAAACACGGATTGGAGTTGGTCTGCTTTGCTGGCGGATTATGACAACGATGGGTGGAAAGATCTCTTGGTTACCAATGGATATTTTCGTGACTATACGAATCTGGACTTCATCAAGTATATGGACGACTATGTGAAAAGCAAAGGGAGACTTATGCGTGAAGATGTTTTGCCGCTCATCAATCAAATGCCGGCATCAAATGTGGTCAACTACATTTTTGCCAATAACAAAAACCTTACGTTCACAAATCAGACAAATGCATGGGGCATGAACAGGGCGTCCAACAGCAACGGTGCAGCTTACGCAGACTTGGACAACGATGGCGATCTTGACATTGTCATTAACAATATCAACCAGACTGCATTTGTTTATCAGAATGACGCCAATAAAATTTCTGATAACCACTACTTGGAAATCAAACTTCAGGGAGACGGAATGAATACACAGGGGATCGGCGCTAAAGTTATGATCAGCGCTTCCGGCAAAAAGCAGTACTTAGAACAGATGAATACGCGAGGCTATTTGTCCGCAGTTTCACCGGTACTTCATATCGGTCTTGGAAAAGATCAACGGGTGGACACGTTAACTATTCTGTGGCCAAGTGGCAAACAACAGTTGTTGACCGACATAAAAGCAAATCAGGTTTTGACACTCTTGGAAAAGGACGCAACACTTGTCAAGCAGACTTCGATAGCAAGCGTTCCGGTTTTTACTCAAGTGTCCTCACCAATTAAATATCAGGCTCCGACTGCTCCTGTGAATGACTTTAAGCGGCAGCCTTTGCTGATCAATCAATTATCATTTTCGGGGCCCTGCATGGCCAAGGGTGACATTAATGGTGATGGATTGGCAGACATATACCTTGGCGGAGGAAACAACAAGGCTGCTGAATTATTTGTCCAGCAAAAAAATCACAGCTTTATCCGTAAGTCGGTTTCAGCATTTGAGGACGACAAATTATTTTGGGATGCTGATGCAGTTTTCTTTGATGCGAACAATGATGGATTCACGGATCTCTATGTTGCGAGTGGTGGCTATCACCGGTTTGAAAAAGAAGACAATTTGCTTCAAGATCGATTGTACATAAACGATGGCAAAGGTAATTTCACTAAGAGCAAAGATGCCTTGCCGGAAATGCACACGAGTAAAGGTTGTGTAACAGTCTCTGATTTAAATCACGATGGATACCAGGACATATTTGTTGGTGGCCGCGTGATACCAGGGCGATATCCGGAATCTCCGCCAAGTTATTTATTGATCAATGATGGCAAGGGAAATTTTATAAACCAGATCGGCACTATTGCCCCACAGTTGGAAACACTCGGGATGATAACGGATGGAATCTGGGTTGATATTAATCACGACAAAATAAATGACCTTGTGGTGGTGGGAGAGTGGATGCCCGTTAGCGTTTTTATAAACAACAACGGCAAGCTGCAAGATGAGACAGACAAATATTTCAAAGAAAAACATAGTGGATGGTGGAATACAATCAAAACAAATGATTTTAACAGAGATGGTAAACCCGATTTAATTGTCGGTAATGCAGGGCTGAACACTCAATTTAGAATTTCAAGTAAGGAGCCAGCTGAAATGTATTTTAAAGATTTTGACAACAATGGTTCTGTCGATCCTTTTTTCTGTTTTTATATTCAAGGCAAAAGTTTTCCTTATGTAACGCGTGACGAAATGCTGGAACAAATTGGAAGCTTACGCTCGCGTTTCACCACCTTTAAAAGTTATGCTGATATTTCCTTACCGGATATTTTCAAACAAGAAGACCTGAACAAGGCTGGTCACCTGGTTGCCAATCGGATGGAAACTACTTGCTACCTGAGCAATAGTTCAAATGACAAATTTGACGTAACTTCTTTGCCGTTGGAAGCCCAGTTTTCGCCCGTCTACGCTGTTGAAATTTTGGATTACGACAAGGATGGTAGCGATGATCTTTTACTATGTGGAAACAATAGCAATACAAAACTTAGATTGGGAAAATCGGATGCAAACTATGGAGTACTGCTAAGGGGAAATGGTAAAGGTGATTTTCAATATATTAATCAAGGACAATCAGGATTGAAAATTACAGGTGATGTTCGGAGTATAATTTCGATTGATAAATATTTACTTTTTGGTTTATGTCAACAGCCTATGAAGGCGTATAGTTTAAAAAAGTGAACGGAGTTTAATAGCTGAATTCAAAGTGAATAAATATTTACTTCTCGTGCTTTTGCTGATTGCATCCGAACGACTTTTCAGTCAGGTCATAGTAAGTGGAAAAGTGTTTGATTGGCGGAATCAACCGCTGCCAGGTGTGAACGTGGTGGCGAAAGGAGCCTCTGCAGGTACAGTAACGGATCTGAATGGTTTTTTTAAATTAAAAGTTGCCCCGGGGAATAACCTTCTGTTCTTTAGTAGTCTTCGATATAAAAATTTGGAAACGAATGTTAGCATTGATAGAGGATTTACTTACGTGGTAGACATCAGGCTCGTGAAAAAAAGTTTTATCGGAGTAAAAAGTGTGGTTGAAAAGGTGGAGCGAGTTAGTGTTGAAATTGAAAATGAGAGACCATAATTTTCTTTAATTGTAACAATGGAAAGCACCATGAGAAAGTTGCGATTATTTCCCGCGTGTTGTATTTTATTGATGCCTGTAATTCTTATTTTGCTTGGCTGCTCATCAAAATCAGAAATTAAAAAACTTACGCCGCAGCAAGTAGCCATCGCATGGGCAGAGATGACGTTGTACGTCACCAAGAATACACCCGCCAATTCACCTACTTATGCTTCACGATGTCTCGGATACATTGGCGTTACCATGTATGAATCTATTGTGAATGGTTATCCAAATTATAATAGTCTGGCCGGACAACTAAATGAATTGCGAGCACTTCCAAAGCCGATACCGGGCGCTCAGTATAACTGGACACTTTCACTGAATGCTGGACAAGCGTTGATCCTAAAAAAAATATACAATCAGACTTCGGACGCAAACAAGCATCGCGTAGACTCATTAGAGAAAGTGGTGTTTGATCAGTTCACAGAAGACATCAAGGATCCAGAGATGATTACGCGTTCTATTGATTTTGGCAAGGTGATCGCCG
>CBQWHS010000655.1:0-3154 GCA_967728665.1 uncultured Chryseosolibacter sp.
CTTCATGATACTGCGACTAGTTCACTTCCAACTCATCCTTCGATGGCAACTTTGGAAAAGTTGCATGTGGTTCCGTTTGATACCAAAATACAGTCGAAGCAATGTCATCTTTCAATGGCAGATAGCGGCCACCGTTTCTCCATCCCAAAGCCTGAATTGTTACGCGGAGATCTTTGTCAAACCTGATTGGGTCGGTAATGTGCCAGCGATACATTCCGAAACGCTGAATAACCTTATAATGTCCGTCACCGCGAATGACTTGATGTAAACCTGCGTACGGAGTATTGAAGGGTGTATAATCAACTACTTCTACGCCTGCAACGTTTTTTGTCCGCGTGTCGAAATCATAAGAGCCACAGAAATAATCTTCTGTTCCCGTTCCGCATATCGTTGGATATTTATCATCGCCATCCATGAAAAATTTAATTTCACCTTCACCCCACCAGCCGTTCGTGTTCACGCCCCATGCAATGTAAGTTCCCACATAATGGCCTTTGCCTTTTATTCCATCTGTTAAAACATAATCAGTTTTATAGGGAAGCGGATTTGTCCTTCTGAATTGTGCATGAAAATATGCGGCATCTGTTGGAACTTCAGTGAGAATATAATCAACCTGGTAATACAGCGTCATTTCTTCATCCGCAATATTCTCCAACGTGATTTTGCATTTCTTCCGAAATGGCATTGGCCAATAACAATTAAATGCGCTTCCCGGATTTACCGTTACCGCCTGTGAAGCAAGCTGTGCATATTGGCCCCAACCCATTCCAAAAAAATCTCCGACAGGTGTTTCAACAGAAGGCTCTTTCTCATCATCCCAATAAAATCTTAAAATTGAAAATCGCCAATTGCCGGTCGGTGTCATCCAGATATGTTGAATTGATCCTGGGCCGGTAATTTCTCCCAACGTAAAAGTTGTTTTTGGCTTGATTTTAACACTCGGACTCACTTTCCATCCTTGTCCTAAATCGCGTGAAGCGTTACTTCCTGTTCCTTCAGTTGCCATTCCACCTTTTCCTTTTTCACCTGTAAAGTTTTCAGGCGAGATCGATCGCGACTTCGCATCAGACAGTCGAAATAAATTACCCATGTTTGAATCGATGCCATTAAATTTCTGAGCTGACAAACACGAGGGTGTTAGAATGAAAATGAGATAAAGCAGTTTTCGCATGATCGGTTTGTTTAGTTTGACTCTTTAAAAATTATTAAATCAGTTCCCCGCGTAGATCAGCAAAGCCAACCCTGCAACGAAACATAAAAACATCATTGTTAAAAGTGGGCTTGTACCCTTCGGAGCACTTTTGAATTCTTTCCAGATAAAAACGCCCCACAGTGCAGCAACAAGTGTGGCACCCTGTCCAAGTCCGTATGAGATTGCCGGCCCGGCCTTGCCCGCAGCGATAAGGTTGAATGAATTTCCAATTCCCCAGATCACACCTCCAAGTATTCCGACGCTGTGGGTGCGGAAATCGCCAGCAAAATAGTCGTGATAACTTGTGGGTGTTCCAACAAAAGGCTTGTTAATGAGAATTGTATTGAATAAAAAATTGCTGACCAGTATGCCGATGGAGAAAATAAACACAGCAGTATATGGCGTCATCTTTCCAGAAGCTGGCTCGTAAAAATTTTCGAGGTCCATTGACTGCGCGATGAACCGATAGAAGAAAGACATTAAGAATCCTCCTGCCAAAGCAAGCCATATTCCTTTTCGGGAAACTTTACCAGCAGATTTATTCATCCTGCCATAAGCGATTGCATTCATCACGATCGCCACCGCAATCAGGATGACTCCAGTAAACAGTAAGGTCGGACTTCCTTTTTGTGCACCGAAATAATTTATTAAAACTCCCAAGAGTAACGCCAAACCAATTCCAACTGGAAATGCCACTGACATGCCTGCGATGGAGATTGCAGCTGCGACTAAAATATTAGCCGCGTTAAAAATAATCCCGCCAATAAAAGCACTGAGAAGATTTGTGCTGTCAGCTTGCACTAGATCATCAACAAAATGCCTGCCCTGGTCACCCACACTTCCTAACGTAAAAGCACTAAGGATTGAAAAGATGACAATGCCGATCACATAGTCCCAATAGAACAATTCAAATCGCCACGTCTTGCTGATAAGTTTTTGCGTGTTTGCCCACGAGCCCCAACACAACATGGTGATGAAACAAAATATGACAGCTACAGAATAACTCTCGATGATGAACATATGCGCTCTAGGTTAATTCATTTCGATATGGTGCCGAAGTTTGAGCGCCCATTCGCGTTACAGAAAGTGCAGCAGCCCGGCATGCAAACGCCACAGCATCTTTAACAGGATTTCCTTCAGACAACGATACGGCTAGTGCACCATTGAAAACATCGCCTGCTGCGGTCGTATCAACTGGTGTAACGGGGACCACTGGAATTTGATGAACTTCTCCTTCGTGCAAGAGCAGCGCGCCTTCAACTCCACGTGTAATAATCACGGTCTTTACGCCTTTGCCTTCGAGTTGACGTGCAGCTTGCTCTGCAGATATTTCGTCATTCACCGTGATGCCTGTCAACATTTCTGCTTCGATTTCATTTGGTGTGATGAAGTCGATAAATGGAAATAAACTGTCGGGTAGAGTTGCTGCTGGCGCGGGATTGAGAATCACTTTGATTTTATTTCGCGCTGCAAACTCTGTCGCGAACACTACGGTCGCCATCGGAATTTCGAGTTGGATCAATAAACAAGAAGCGTTTGTATGATGATTCAATCCCTCCTGAACATCATCAACAGAAAGAGTTCCGTTTGAGCCCTGGGCAACAACAATTGAATTTTCCCCTTTATGATCTACTGTGATCAAGGCCACACCGGAGGGATTCACAGAATCAATCTGCATGAAGTCTGTGTTGATTCCTTCTTTCTCAAAGCCGGCTTTTGCTTGTTCGCCAAAAATATCCTGTCCGATTTTGCAGATGAAGGCAACATGTCCACCAAGTCGTGCAGCAGCTACAGCTTGATTCGCACCTTTGCCTCCGGCGTTCATAAAAAATTTACCGCCAAGAATTGTCTCGCCAGGCTTGGGAATATGATGCGAATGAATGACCATATCCGTGTTCGAACTGCCGATCACTACGATGGAGGACGTCATATAAAAGGTAGATCTCCTTAAGTAAAATAAGG
>CBQWHS010000656.1:0-3152 GCA_967728665.1 uncultured Chryseosolibacter sp.
TTTCTCTCGTGCAATTGAAAGTGATTCAGGAAGTGATTACGCTGACCGTGTTTGTGGTCTTCTCGCTTTTATTTTTTAAAAACGAAACGTTTAGAGTTAACCACCTGATCGGTTTCGTCTTTCTAGTGCTTGCAGTTTACTTTATGTTTAAGAAGTAAATAAGTTATTAGTTGATTGATTATACGTTGATATGTTTAGCAACTAATTGATCGTGACAGATAATCATTGAGTAAAGCCTTCTGCCGGAATTACATAGCATTATTTCTTCCTGTCAACCATATTTGTCATCGTCAAGCGATACATGAGAATAGCCATCCGTTTTGTTTGCATTGGAAGAATTCTCAAGTCCGCATATTCTCTGTCAGTGTGTCCGTAACCACCGGATAATCCAAGGCCATCCATGGCCATATCTACGTAACCTGCTGTAAAGGAAATATCAGCGGCACCTGCTTTTCGAGGATTCACGGCAATTACTTTTCCAAAACCCAAATCCTGACTGACGCCATTATACAATTCAAGCAGTTTAGAATTTCCTTCACTTGGCGCGAGTGGCGGATAGCCTTCATCAAAAGTGATTGATGCTTGAGTTTTCGGAAGATTGGCGTCAACAATTTCTTTCATCATTGCTTGAGCACGCGAAAGTTGTTCCGCCGAAACCGCGCGAATATCACCTGTGACGATAACTTGTTTCGAAACAATATTTCCTTTTCCGTAAGCGGAACCTCCATCTAAAACTTTGTCACGCGTTATGTCAGATCCACCCAGTATCATCCCGGGATTGAATGTGAGATCTTTCTCTGTCGAAAGTTTTTCGTAAAAGGAATTCAGAATGCGTGAGGCTTCGAAGATTGCGCCGGCTCCGATATCGGTTGTAAAAATTTGTGACGAATGCGCGGGAACACCGCTAACTTTCAATTCCCAACCGGAGGAGCTTCTCCTTGAAATCACGGCTGTTTTGGGATCATTCGCGCCATCCTCGAAACCGAGCGCGATATCGGCTATCTTTGCCGCATCAATCAGATCTTTCTTGGAAAGTTCCAGCGGACGGCCACTGAGTTCTTCATCACCGGTCATCACCACAATCACATTCATATTTTTCAACAAACCATTTTGCTTCAACGCCTCGAGCGCATAAATCATGATCACATCTCCTCCCTTCATATCGCTTACTCCAGGACCAGTTGCCGTAGTGTCGTTGACTAATGTGAAACTTTGAAACGGACTGGACAATTCAAAAACAGTATCAAGATGTCCGATCAGCAATAATGTTTTCCCAGGCCCTTTGTTGACGTGATACCCGACCAAATGTCCTGCGCGATTGAAAGCTTTGCCATCAACCCATTTGGTTTCAAAACCAAGCGCATCTAATCTCGCTTTTAGAACTTCCCCAACCTTGCGCACGCCATCAAAGTTCATTGAACCACTGTTGATGTTCACCACTTCTTCAAGCAACTTCAGTGCCGCCTGATTATTGGCGTCAACCCTAGCCGATAATTTCTTTTCTATTTTTGATACCTGAGCGTACAAATGAATACAAACGCTGAATAGAAAAATCGATGCAATAATTTTTTTCATTAGGAACTTAATTTGAGGGACGTGTTTTCCAGCGCTCGTGCATCCAAACCCACTGATCCGGATATTTCCGAATTTGTTCTTCGATAAAAGCCGTGAGTGCTTGTGTATTAAAAATCACATCGGCTTCTTCATCACCAGAAACGCGCATCGGAATTTCGGGCAAAATGTGCATATGCTGCATGCCATCACTACCGAGATGAATATATGTAGGAACAACAGCGGCACCTGTTTTCATTGCAAGTACTGTCGCACCGACAGGAGTCGCAGCTGGCATTCCAAAAAATTGAACGAATGTAGTTTTAACTTTTGTATCCTGATCGATCAGCAACGCCACCGACCCACCTGACTTAAGAATTTTTATCATGCGAAATGTTTCCTTGCCCCGTGCAATGGCAATGGCACCATGTGCATTCCGGTATTCCCACAATAAATCATTCAGTCTTTTATTCTTTAAAGGCGTTCCGATAATATTCGGATCAAGACCGCGCATTGCCATATTGGTAACTTGCAGATCAAATGCCCCAAGGTGGCAAGTAAGAAAAATCACACCTTTCCCTTTTTTACGAGCCGCCTCGAAATTTTCAAGTCCCTTAGTAATAAGAATTTCTTCAAGGTCTTTTAATGATTTTATTTTTCTGGAACTGCGTAAAATGTCACCTGCATTTTTCCCAAGCATTTTAAAATTGCTTCTGGCGAGTTTACGGATCTCGTCATCCGTTTTTTCGGGATACGCCATCCGAAGATGCTTGAACGTTAGCGCTCGAGTTTTGCCGGCAAAATGATAACCGATTACACCCAAACTGCCACAAAAAGACAACCAGGATTTTCGGGAGATAGACAGTGACAACCAGATGAGAAAACGGACCAACCAATATGCGAGCGTATATTGTATTTTTCTCCTAGCCTTCTTTAGTGTCGCCATGAGTTGCGAATATATCGAAGGGCACAGCAGAAAACAAAGGCGGGAAATCTAAAATCAAAAACGAAACTCAATAGTAATGGCAATTGTTTTGTATCTAAGTGTGCGTTGTTACGTTTGTAATTTAAACAATGAAAACAGTCTATCTTGTTCGTCACGGAAAGTCCAGCTGGGATGATGAATCATTATCGGATTTTGACCGGCCATTGAACAGGCGAGGTCTGCGTGACGCACCACGAATGGGTAAACGTTTAAAGGAACGTAAGGTAATTCCCGATCTGATGGTGACCAGTCCTGCTAATCGAGCGTTGACTACGTGTAATCAAATCGCCTCGACAGTTTCATATCCGTTGGAAAAAATCAAAACAGAGCCGAGGCTTTACCATGCTGACGAAGACGAAATTTTGAACGTCATTCAACAAGCTGATGATGTTCACCATTCGGTGATGTTGTTCGGTCATAATCCGGGCTTGACAGATTTTGCGAATTCCTTAAGTGAAAGAGACAATCTGATCAGGAATATTCCAACGTGTGGAGTTGTGTGTTTTACGTTCTCTGTTGACTCATGGGCTCAAATTAAACCCGGTGATGGAAAATTCATTCTGTTTGATTTTCCAAAATCGAAAGAAGATTAAATTTTCAATGGGATAATATCCCA
>CBQWHS010000657.1:0-3147 GCA_967728665.1 uncultured Chryseosolibacter sp.
GTTCACATACATCAACATACTGTTCATGATGCGATTCACAATTACACCTTCACGTTGCACAAGTACGGGCAACCTGTTTAACACCTGGGCGATCCTCGTATTCACCTGCACTAATGCCTGATCAGGATCTGTTCCAAGATTGAATACAATCTGTATGTTGGCCTCTCCGGCACTAGTTGCATCCGATGTCATATATCGCATGCCCCATACACCATTGATGGCTTGTTCAAGAGGAATGAGAACTGATTCCGTAAGTACTTTTGCGCTCGCACCTGGATATGATGCGCTCACCATAACGACTGGCGGTGCAATCTCGGGAAACTGTGATTTCGGAAGACTGTTAATCGCCAGTATGCCCATGAAGACAATGACCAACGAAATAACGATGGCCAGCACTGGCCTATGAATAAATTTACTGAACATTTTCCTTTTGGCTTTTTTGAATGATTACACTACTCAGCGTACACTTGCAAGTGTGGAATCACACTTTTTGGATCCTCATATTCATAGGCGATCTTGTCAGTGTCACGCACCTTTCTCAATCCTTCAAGGAGTATTTTATCATTTTCAGCAAGTCCTTCTTTGATCACATAGAGATCCGGCATTTCAGCAGCAATTTTAATTTCGCGTTGTCTCACGATCTTATCTTTGTCAATGACGAAGACATACTTCTTCTCCAGTATTTCGAATGTGGCTTTTTGAGGAATGATGAGTGCATTTTTCAATGGAATTGTGGCGAGTATATTTCCGGTTTCGCCATGACGCAAGAGTCCCTTCGGATTTGGAAAGGTCGCTCTGAATGCAATGTTTCCTGTTTCGTTATTAAAATCCGCTTCAATAGTCTGGACTACGCCTGGATACTCGAACAGCTGGTTGTTAGCCATTTGCAGATGCACTTGCATCACACTATCTTTTTTAAGATGAGATTTATAATCCAGGTATTCAGCTTCCGGTACATTAAAGTAAACCCACATTTGACTGTTGTCAGAAAGTGTTGATAGCAGGTCGCCCTCGTTTACAAGACTTCCTTGTCT
Organism: uncultured Chryseosolibacter sp.; assembly: GCA_967728665.1. Taxonomy (GTDB): domain Bacteria; phylum Bacteroidota; class Bacteroidia; order Cytophagales; family Cyclobacteriaceae; genus Chryseosolibacter. The sequence continues at coordinate 1,035 of CBQWHS010000657.1, forward strand.
TACATAGAAGCGATCCATGATACCATCGAATGGGGCTTTGATTTCCGTGAATCCGAGATGAACTTGTGCTAACGCCAATTCTGCTTTCGCCTTATCAAATTTTGCCTTCGCCAATGCGAGCTCATTTACTGACACAACGTTGCTATCCGAAAGCTGTTTTGTGTTCAGGAATTCTATCTCGGCAAATTTGGCTTCAGCTTCCGCTTTTTGCAATTCAGCCTTGTACAACAGTGGCATTACCTGAAACATCTGTTGTCCTTTCCTAACATGTTTTCCTTCATCAACAAAAATATTCTGGAGATAGCCTCTTTCCAGCGCTCTCAATTCGATATGTTGTATAGATCGGATTTGACATACATAGACGCGCGTCACCGTGGTGTCCTTCCGCAATGGACTCGTGACTAAAAATTTAACTTCCTCTGCTTTTTCTTCTTTGTGTGATTGGCAGCCGGTATTAAATAACAACACTGCCGAGGCGATGAACATGAGAATCTTTCTCATCATAATTTTGCTCGCTAGAGCGATAAAGTTTTTGTTGATAATGTATTAGGGTGCGAAAGCACAACACTCCAGAGCATCTTACACTTTGGCAAGAGTGCTGAATTTTAATTAATCAGTCAGTGGAGTTTACAGCAATTTTGAAATTGCCGACAGGATCAGATTCAAATTCTAAATACCCGGAATATGAGGTATTGATATGATGACGAATAAGAAAAGTAATCGTAATTGCGAGTAGGACTTTTTCGGTTACTAAAAAGATGCCCTAATGTTCCAGAGAACAAAATTGAAGCAGTCGAATAATTTATGCACGCGTGTTTTTTTGAAGAAGGAACTTCATCTTCTTCCACCTCAGTTTCAGCAATATATATTTTATAGGCTTTTTTCTCTGTGGGAGAAGAAGATGAATTAAGAATCAGCGCATGAGGATGTTCGTTGACACGAGCGCTCACATCTGCAGAACACGTAGTATATTTTGGTAAAAGAATGGAGTCAGTAACCTTATGAACAGCAGCATAAGATTGTGTGTACCCAACAGTTGTCAGGACACATAAAAGCATTAAATATTTTAATAACGACTTCATTACAACGAGCGCAAATCTATGCCCCGCCATTTGTACGGGCAAGTTTTTGATCCTTAAATATTTATTAAAATTATAGAAACACCATTGTTCACGTTTGCAATTGAACAATTGCTATTTCTTCACAATAAAAAACTATTCCTCATGTCCCTCATATAAAGTGCGTGGCAACGAATGCGTTTGTCATCAATCAAAACGGGATATGGTTTTTTAGGTCGAGCTAACTGCCGCTTTATAGTACCGCTTCAAATTCTGATTTATAAAAAAATACGCTGCAATAGTATTTTGTGTTGCATTTGCCTCATACGAATTGAGCGTGAATATTGATGTTCCGCTGGAGAAGCCACAGATAGCATTGAATTCTCTCTTCGATCCTGACAGTGTCTGGAATGTACAGTTGGATTTGAACCGTCATGTGCTCGACAAGAATCCATACACGAGTGTTGATGACGCCGAAGTAACAGTTTATGAAAATGGCGCCCTTGTGGGACGAACTCTTTTACCTGTGGAACGATTTACAAAATAAATGATTCGCAAATAGAAGTTATCGTGCCACCAAATTCTATTACCGGAAGGTTGGTTGTGTTCATGAATGGAATACAGATATTTTCTGATATCAATTTTGAAATCACGAATTGAATTCACATTGGAATTTCAACAACAAGACCTAAACTTTCTGCTTAAATTCCTTACTTCAATATTACAGACTTAATGTCCTTTTAATCGGATGCACACACACGCATCATCTGAATTCACGCAATGTAGAGCCAAGTTAATTTTTGTGAGTAACTGATTGTTTACCTACCCACAAATAGCGATTGCTATTATCGTGCTCTTAATATTATTATTGTCGACTCAAGACTGATGTTTCACATAACCATTACCTAAACTGATTAAGAGATGAAGAATCGTGTACTCATTTTTTCGTTTTTGATTTCTATTTCCTGCAGCTCCCTGCTCGCTCAAAACAAAACGCTTGGCGTGGGCACCTCAACACCAAATGTTAACGCTGCTCTTCATGTTGAATCACCCAC